>NZ_JBFRDL010000041.1:0-55586 GCF_052113525.1 Rhodococcus sp. TAF43 | reverse complement strand
GCCCTCGGTTGCGGCAGCCTCGCGCTCGGCCTGCTGCTGCGCGGCCAGGGCCGCGACCTCCTCGCGGTTCTCGACCGCGTAGTGCAGGTACTTCGCGACGTCCTGCATGCTCGCGTCCTTCACGGCCGCCAGCTGCAACTGCGGAATGTCGAACTCGTACTCGACCCGGTTCTTGATCCGCACCGCCATCAGCGAGTCCAGACCCAGCTCCACGAGCGGAATCTCCCCCGGCAGATCCTCCGGCGCGTAACCCATCGACTCCGCGACGATGATCGTCAACCGATCCTCGAGGGACTGCGAGCTGCTCGGATCCCACCGGTCACCGAACGTCTCGACAACCTCGCCCTGCACCTGGTCCGACACGGTGGTCGGGGCAGCGACGGCAGCGAGGGCGGGCTCCGGCAGTGCCTCGCCCGAAGACACGACGGCGTCGTAGACCAGCGCGAACGCGTTGCCGGCCTTGCCATGCACCTGCACCGACGCGCCACCGAGGTGCGGCACCAGCGTCGTGGTCAGGGTTCCGGTCGACGGCACGTCACCGTGCGCGACGGCGCCCGTGAGCGCGACATCGGCGAACAGCTGCGACGCGGCGGCGGTGACCAGGGCGTTCAGGTCCGAGACCGCGGACGCCTGCACCTCCCACGCGTGCCGGCCGTCGGGCAGCGCGACATGCGCGCCGGGGACCCGGGTGTTGCCGGCCGACGACACCCGCGCGTCGATCCAGTGCCGCTTGCGCAGGAACGCGGTGCGCGGCAGGTCGGCGTAGTCGCCGGCGGGCAGCAGCGACGGCAGATCCACCGCATGCCCGTGGACGTACAGCTGCGCGAGGGCGGTGAGCACGCCGAGCGGCTCGTCCTCCTTGCGCTTGAGCGTCTGGATCAGCTGCGTGTCGGCGACACCGGCAGCCCACGCGGTGGCCGCGACGGACATCAGCGTCACCGGGTTGGGCGCGAGCTCGACGAACGTGGTGTGTCCGGCGTCGACCGCGGCCTTGACGGCGTTGGTGAAGTACACGCTGTGCCGCAGACCCTTGGTCCAGTACTCCACCGGATGGATCGGGGCGTGCCCGGCCGGGTAGAAGGTGTCCTGGTCGACCGACGAGTACTGGCCGACCTTCAGCGTGTGCGGCTCGATACCGGCCAACTCGGCCGCGAGCTCACCGAGCAGCGGATCGACCTGCGACGTGTGGCTGGCGCCCTTGGTCTTGAGGACCCGGGCCATCTTCTCCTCGGCCTCGGCGCGCGCGACGATCGCGTTCACCTCGGGCTCGGGGCCACCGATCACGGTGTGGGTCGGCGCCGCGTACACGCACACCTCGAGATGCGGGAAGTCCGGCAGGACCTTCTCGATCTCGTCGGCCGTGTACTCGACCAGCGCCATCAGGCGGATGTCGTCGCCCTCGAGCAGCCCCTCGGCCTCGCCCATCAGGCGCGAACGCGAGCAGATCACGCGGACGGCGTCCTCGAGCGACAGGCCGCCCGAGACGAACGCGGCGGCGGCCTCGCCCATCGAGTGGCCGACGAGTGCGGCCGGGTCGGCGCCGTGGTGGCGCAGCGTCTGCGCCAGACCCACCTGGATCGCGAAGATGCCGACCTGCGACGTCTCGACGTCGTAGTCGACCGAGTCGTCGAGGAACTTCTCCTTCATGGAGTAGCCGGCCTCGTCCTCGATCAGCGCGTCCACCTCGTCGATCGCGGCCGCGAAGACCGCGTTCTCGAGGTACAGCTGCTTGGCCATCTTGCGGTGCTGCGAGCCGAAGCCCGAGAACACCCAGACCGGGCCCTTCGACGCGGGTGCGTCGGCGGACAGCACACCCGGCGCGGGCTTGCCGGCGGCGACGGCGCGCAGGCCGGTGACGGCCTCGGCGCGGGTCTTGGCGATGACGACGGCACGGGAGCGGCCGTGGCTGCGCTTGGCGAGGGTGCGCGCGACGTCGGCGAGCGGCGTGCGGCTGCCCTCCTCCGTCTCGAGCCAGTTGGCGAGGTCCTCCGCGGCGCGGCGACGGCGGGACGGCAGGGACGCCGACACCGCGAGCACGACCGCCGTCTCGGTGGCATCCGACAGGCCCACCGACTCGGCGGCCTCCGCGAGCATCCGCTCGGCCTCGGCCTCGATGGTGGTGTTCTCGTGGTCGAGGTCGACGGGAGCCGCATCGGCGTCGGCGACCGCGGCGGGACCGGTGTACTCGCGGACCACGACGTGCGCGTTGGTGCCACCGAAACCGAAACCGGACACGCCCGCGACGGCCTTGCCGGTGTACCGCGGCCACGCGGTGGCCTCCGGAATCACCTGCAGGTGCGCCTTGTCGAACTGGATGTACGGGTTGGGGCCCGCGTAGTTGAGCGACGCCGGGATGACGTCCTCACGCATCGCGAGCACGACCTTGATCAGGCCCGCGGCGCCCGCGGCGGCCTCGAGGTGACCGAAGTTGGTCTTGGCCGAGCCGAGCAGCACCGGCTTGTCGTCGTCGCGCCCCCGCCCGACGACGCGGCCCAGGGCATCCGCCTCGATCGGGTCGCCGAGGATGGTGCCGGTGCCGTGCGCCTCGATGTAGTCGACGCCGGTCGGGGCGATCCCCGCATCGTGGTACGCGTGTCGCAGGCAGTCGGCCTGCGCGTCCGGGTTGGGCGCCAGCAGGCCGTTGGAGCGGCCGTCCTGGTTGACGGCGGTGCCCGCGATGACCGCGAGGATCGAATCGCCGTCACGCTCGGCATCCTCGAGCCGCTTGAGCACGACGACGCCGCCACCCTCCGCGCGGACGATGCCGTTCGCGTCCGACGAGAACGCCTTGATCTTGCCGTCCGCGGTGAGGATGCCGCCCTCGTCGAAGCCGAGGGTCGCGGGCGGCGCGAGCAGCATGTTGACGCCACCGGCCAGCGCGATCTCGGACTCACCGGAACGCAGGCTGCGCACCGCCTGATGGACGGCGACCAGCGACGACGAGCACGCGGTGTCGAGCGCCACCGACGGGCCACGGAAGTCGTAGAAGTACGAGACACGGTTCGCGACGATCGCGGTGGACGTGCCGGTGAGCGCATACGGGTGCGCCGACACCGGATCGCTCACCGCGAGCAGCTGGTAGTCGTTGGCCGACGAGCCGAGGAAGACACCGACCTCGCGGCCCTTGAGCTGGTTCGCCGGGATGTGGGCGTGTTCGAGCGCCTCCCACGTCAGCTCCAGCGCGAGGCGCTGCTGCGGGTCGACGTTCTGGACCTCGAGCGGCGACATCGCGAAGAACTCCGCGTCGAAGCCCTGCACGTCGTCGAGATAGCCGCCCTTGGTGGCGGCCTTCTCCACGGCCGCCGCCACGTACGGATCGGCCATGAACTCGGTCCAGCGGCCCTCCGGCAGATCGGTGACCGCGTCGCGGCCCTCGATCAGCAGCTTCCACATCTCCTGCGGGGTGTGCCCGGCGCCCGGGAACCGCGTCGCCAAACCGACGATCGCGATGTCGTGGGACTGCCCGGCAGGGAAGCCACCGCGATAGTACGAGGCGTCCTCGGCCTCCGCGGGCAACTCCGGCTCGCCCTCGATGATGCGGGTGGCCAACGAGGCGATGGTCGGATGCTGGTAGACGATCGTGGCGGAGAGCGTGACGCCCACCAGATCCTCGATCTCGCCCGACAGCGCGACCGCGTCGCGGGAGGAGAGCCCGAACTCCTCCAGCGGTCGATCGTCGGATATCGAAGCGACCGGTTGCCCGGTGGCCTCCGCGATCCACTTACGCAGCCATTCGCGCAGCTGCGCGACCGTCATCTCGTGTTCAGCCATCAAATCACCAAGCTACCCATCAGGAAAGGACTAGTCGGAAACGCTATCGGGGAAAGCGGTCTGGGCGTGACCGCCACGCAGCGTTCCCTCGATGTAGCTCGCCTTGCAGGCCCGGCGCGCCAGCTTGCCGCTGGACGTACGCGGAATCGAACCGGCCGGCACCAGCAGCACGTCACGCGCGGTGACGCCGTGACGCGACGAAATGGCGGCACGGACCGCGTCGGCGACGGGCTGCGGATCGGCCTTGCCGGCACCCGGCGCCCGTTCCGCGACGATGACCAGCTGCTCGGACGCGTCGTCCTGGTCGAACTCCAGACCCGAGTGGGAGTTCTCGAACACGACCGCCGGAAGCTGGTTGGCCGGCACGGCGAACGCGGCGACGAAGCCGGGGCGCAGAGCGGCGCTGGCCTCCTGCGCCGAGTACTCGAGGTCCTGCGGGTAGTGGTTGCGACCGTCGACGATCACCAGGTCCTTGACGCGACCGGTGATGTACAGCTCGCCGTCGACGAAGACGCCGTAGTCGCCGGTGCGCAGCCAGTTGGCGTCGTCGGGCGCGCCCGCAGCGTGCGTGTTCTCCGGCAACCGCTCGAGCAGCTTGTTGTGGAAGGTCTCGGCAGTCTCCTGCTCACGACCCCAGTAGCCCTGGCCGATGTTGTCGCCGTGCAGCCAGATCTCGCCGACGTAGCCGTCGGGGCGCTCGGACGCGGTGTCGGGATCGACGATCGTGGCCCACTGGCTGCGCGAGATGGCACCGCACGCCACCTGCGCGACAGCGCCCGGAGCGTCCTGGTCGACCTGGACCATGCGGCCGTTGTTGAGCGCGTCGCGGTCGACGTACATGACCTTGGCCTCGTCCGACGGATGCGTCGTGGACACGAACAGCGTGGCCTCCGCCATGCCGTACGACGGCTTGATCGCCGTCTTGGGCAGGCCGTACGGCGCGAACGCCTCGTTGAACTTGCGCATCGACGACACCGTGACCGGCTCGCTGCCGTTGATCAGGCCGATGACGTTGCTCAGGTCGAGGTGCTCGCCGTCCTTCGGCAGACCGCGCACCGCGGCGTGCTCGAACGCGAAGTTCGGCGCGGCCGCGTACGTGCCGGCACCGTCGGCGATCGCCGCGAGTTCCTTGATCCAGCGGTACGGACGCGCCACGAACGCGCGGGGGCTCATGATCGTGATGTACTGCCCGCCCAGCGCAGGCAGGATCACGGTCAGCAGACCCATGTCGTGGTAGAGCGGCAGCCACGTGACGCCACGCGAGTGCTCACTGAGCCCGAGGGAGTCGACCATCTGCAGCACGTTGGTGGCGACACCACGGTGCGTGATCTCGACGCCCGCGGGGGTGCGGGTGGAGCCGGACGTGTACTGCAGGTACGCGATGTCGTCGAGACCGACGTCCGGGCGGACCCACGTGTCGCCGACGCTGTCCGGGATCGCGTCGACGGCGATGATCCGGGGGCGCTTCGCGGCGGGCAGCGCGCGGAAGAACTGGCGCACACCTGCAGCGGACGACGTCGCGGTGAGGATCGCGGCCGGCTCGCAGTCGCCGAGGACCGCGTGCAGTCGGTCGGTGTGGCCGGGCTCGTCCGGGTCGAACAGCGGGACCGCGATACGGCCGGCATGGATCGCCGCGAAGAACGAGATGACGTAGTCGAGGCCCTGCGGAGCGAGGATCGCGACGCGGTCACCGAATTCGGTGACCTGCTGCAATCGCGCCGCCACAGCGCGTAGACGCAGACCGAACTGACCCCACGTCAGCTCGTGGGCCTCACCGTCACGCTCACGCGAGTAGTCGACGTACCGGTACACCAGTTCGCCCGCATTGTTGCGCGTGTGCTCGTCGACATAGTCGATCAGCGTGTGACCCGGCGTGAGCCGGATGTGGCCCTGTTCGTCGAGGTAGTCGTCGAACATTGCGTTCATTCCTTCTCCTGTCGAAGCGATCACACAACCATCAACCGACATGATTGCGCCCCAGACTTCCTTCGCCGCGCGGATTCAATTGCTTCTCACTGCTTGGTCGGTGCCGGCCTGCTACTTGTCGCCGCTCGTGGCTACCCTGTTCAGTGGTAGTCACTCGCAACTTTCGGGACGTAGACGACATGCCTACGAGTCACTCCATCGACTCGAAACCAGCAACATGTTACAGATGTGCATCGATCTATTCGCCTCGGAGCAATGGGATCACCGGCGCGAAAGCTTCCATCTGAGTCGGGAACACACCCACATATGACATCGACGTCTTCTCGCGTACGTTACGGATCTGATCCGCGATCTCGTCGTACGACCCGATCGCCAGGTACGGCGAGTTCAGGATCTCCTCGACCGACAATTTGACGTCTACCTCGATGTTCGGGGGGAATCCCTGATCGAGGGCGGCCAGTGCCATCTCCGCCGCCTGCTCACGGTCATCCGTGATGAGGATCATCGTGATGGTCCAGTTCAGCTCGATGTCGTCGAAGCGATCACCCGCGGCGTCCCGGATCCGCTCGACGCGGGCGATGGTGTTCTCCATCGTGATGCCCGACAGCAGCAGCCGGCCCTCCGCATTGGTCGGGGTGGCCACGGAGATGATGTCGGCGTACTTGGCCGCCAGCGCCAGCATCTTCGGTCCACCGCCACCGACCGCGATCGGCGGGCGCGGGCCCTGTCGCGGGCGCGGGCTGCCCTTGAGACCACTGATCCGGTAGTGCTCGCCCTCGAAGTTGCACTCCTGGCCACGCAGCAGCGTGTCCAGAATCTGCAGGGACTCTTCGAGTTTCGCAATTCGGACACCGGGGCGTTCGTACTCGATGCCGCCCTTGTCGAACTCTTCCTTCATCCACCCGGCACCGATGCCGAGCTCGAGGCGACCACCCGACAGGACGTCAATGGTGGCCGCGTCCTTCGCGAGGACCGCGGGATGACGGAAGCCGTTGGCGAGGACAGCCGTGCCCAGCCGGATCTTGTCCGTGGCGATCGAGAGCGCGCCGAGCGCGGCGATCGGTCCGACCTGGTTGCCCAGATGGTCCGGGATCATGAAGCTGTCGTAGCCCAGTTCCTCGGCCTTCTGCGCCAGCTTGACGAATCGACGGGCACCGCCTTCCTCGGCGTTCCCCTCGCCACCGGCCGCGAACCGGAACTTACGCGGCACTCGGATACCCGAGTCGTCGGTGGAACTCATCAAAGCCTTCTTCCTCACTTCACGCACGCGAGCATGGTTGGGCCCGTCGGGCACCAACCCATCAGCATAGGGACCCACCCCTACGACCCGTGATCGGGCCGCGAGCACGGACACTACCGCGCAACTGACCGCCAGGTAGCCACTTCCGCCGACTCGGTGCGACTCGGTGCGCCCGGGCGCGAACCGCTACTCGTGCGCAGGCGTCGGAGCCGCTTCGATCTTCTCGGTCGCCCAGTTCGTGATCCACTGCGTCGCGGTGGTCCCGTTTCCGTCGACGACGAACGAGTTGTACAGCGCGTGAACAGGATTGTTGTAGTACTCGCCGAGACGCGACGCACTGCTGAGCCAGTTTCCGACCTTGAGCGCTTCGGCAGGGGCATCGCAGATTCCGTCGCTGGGCGCGCAGATCTGCAACGCCCGGTCCGAGAGCGCGCCGAACCCGCCGGGCCGCGGGCCGGTCATCGTGATGCCGGGAAGTTTGAGCCCGGAGAGCGCCAGTTCGGCGCCGACACCGGCGACCGGCGGCCCGACGGTGGGTGCCGCCGCCGGATCCCGCCGGCCGTCCGCGATGAGGCCGACGCCCAGCACCAGGTCCGCGGGCACCGGCCCGTCGCCGGCCCCGATCCGCGCCGCGACGTCGCCCGCGATGACCGCGCCCTGCGAGAAGCCCGCCAGCACGTACGTCGTGAGCGGGCATTCGGCGTACCGGCGCTCCATGACGTCGATGGTGGCCTCGGTACCTGCGGCCCGGGAATTGTTGTACGACTCCTGACCATCCGGCGGGAGCGCGATCGGATTGGAGAACTGCGCGACGTACGGGACGGTGTACACGTCGGCACGCTGCGGAGAGAAGCTCTCCCGCAGCGGCCGGGTGACGTTGAGCATGAGCGACGCGGGATTCGCGGTCGGGTTGTGCGGGTCGTCGCCGACACTCGACTCCCACGTACCCGGAACCGAGATCACCTGGACATCCGGGCAGTCGGCCGGTTGCGCGCTGGGCGGCGTCGGCCCCGGAGGCGTCGGCGGTACCGGCGAGGGCACGCGCCCCGCCAGCAGATACCAGATCGCCAACAGCACGAGGACCAGCACGAGGAGTGCCGCCACGATGGCGACGATCCCGAACCGCCTACGTCCCCGATTCTTCCCCGACTTACGCGTCCCGCGTCCGCTCACAGTCATCGATTGCTACTTGCTGCAGTACTCGGCCTGCGCGACACGGATGTAGACCTGGGCGTTCTTCCCGGCCTGCTCCGGTGTCAGCTCCTGACCGGCCGCGCTCGCCTCACTGCCGACGGCGGCGGTGACGAACGTGGCGATCTCCGCGTCCGAGCTGCCCTGCTCGCCGGCAGCACAGATGTAGTCGGCCGTCGAGACCGCGATGAGGCCGTCGGAGGCGGGCGTGATGCCCTCCTTCTTCAGCCCGTTGAGGAAGGCCTCTCCGCGCGGGGAGATCGGCACCTCGGTCGGGCCGGGGAAGCCGCTCGGCACTGCCTGCGGCTCCTCGACCGGCTGGGTGGCACCGCCGCCCGATCCCTGGGCGGGAGTCTGCTCCGGAGCCACCGGGGCCGCCGACGCGCCGCCACCGGAGGGCGCCTTGGACGTGGTGGACGCCGCCGTCGTGGTGGTGGTGGGGCTGCCCGTCGCCGTCGTGTCGTCGTCGCCACAGGCGACCAGCAGGCTGCCGGCAGCGAGCGTCATAGCGCCGACGGCCACAGTGCGGGCCAGCGCGGAACGAGTGCGTAAGAAGTGCATATCAGTCCTTGCGTTGACTTGGGTCGTACACCGCCCGCACGTGGTCAGCTACAGGTCAGCGGATCGCTGCCTTGCCGTCCTTGATGGTGATGACACCATGCTGGAAGTTCTGCTCGACACCACCCGGGATGTCTCGCTGGTCACCGATCGGGAAGCCGAGACGGCCGTTCTCGTAGTTCTCGTCCTTCCAGGCGTCGAAGATCGGGCCGTTCTTGACCGACCATGCGCCGCTGGCGGGGCTCCAGTAGATGTTGCCGTTCTGGAACCGGTTGAAGCGACCGCCGTCCTTCACGGGAACCTCGTTGGTCAGCGGCAGGCCGAGCCAGCCGTTCTCCCAGTTCAGTTCGCCGTACTTCTTCATGATCAGGCCCTGAACCGCATTCGCTCCGGTCTGCGGCGTCCAGTAGACGGCACCGCCCTCGAAGCTCTGGATCAGGCCTTCCTTGCCCGGGATCTTGACCGCGTCGTCAGTCGGGTAGCCCAGTCCACCGGTCTCCCAGCCCAGCTTGGACCAGGTGTCCCGGATCGGACCGCTCACCGCGTGCGCGCCGGTCTGCGGCGTCCAGTAGACCGAACCGTTCTGGAAATGGTTCAGACGCCCGCGGCCGTCGGCCAGCACGATCTCGGGGGTCGTCGGCATTCCGAGGTCACCGGCCGGTCCGCCGGCACCCTGGTACGCACCACCGATGCGTCCCGCGACCGGGTACGTACCGCTACCCGAGTGGAAGATCCGACCGAAGCGGTAGTCCTGCGCCACACCGCCGGGCACGGAGTACTCACCGGTGAGGCAGTCGCCGATCCACTTGTTGCCGTTCGCGACCGGCGCGATGGCACCGCTCGGACCGCAGGCCGGCTTGTCGACCTCGACGCCGAGCGAGTTGGCGAGCTGCGGCCACAGCTGGTGCAGCTCGAACTCCCAGTACGGCCACGAATGCGTGCCCGACGGACGGTAGTTCACGGTTGCGGGGATGTTCAGCTTGCGCAGCTTGGTCGTGAACGTCTGCGACGTGAGGCGCGACAGGATCTCGAGACCCATGCCCGCGTAGTTGGTGCTGATGCCCGGGATGCCGGACGGCTGGTCGTAGGGACCCGTCGTTCCGCTGCCGCTGGAGATGTAGAGGCTGACGCCCTTGAGCTTGTCGGCCAGCAGGTACGGATCGTGCGCGGCCCACGCGTCGTTGGTGGGGTTGCCCCACATCGCGTCGGCGTCGAATCCGCCGGCGTCGTTGATCGCGTACGAGATGGCCTGCGGCATACCGAGCGTCGTGGTCGTCAGGATGCCCGACAGCGAACCGGCGAACTTGAAGAAGCCCTGGTTGCGCGCCGAGAGCATCATCGCGGACGTGCCGCCCATCGACAGGCCGACGACACCACGCGTCTGCGTGGTCCGCCACTGGCCCTCGAGGATCGGCGGGAGTTCCTTGGTGAGGAACGTCTCCCACTGGTAGTTGTGACCGTTGTTCTGGTCGAGCCAGTCGGCGTAGAAGCTGGAGTTGCCGCCGATCGGCAGCACCACGTTGACGTTCTTGTCGGCGAAGAACGCCTCGGCGTCGGTGTCGAGCGTCCAGCCGTTCTCGTCGTCGCGCGCACGCATGCCGTCGAGCATGAAGACGGCGGGGAACTTGGCGTCCGGCTTGGCATTCCAGTCCCGTGCGAGCAGCAGCTGCACCTGGATCGGGACGCCCATCGACGGCGAATTGACCCACACCGCGACCCGACGATCCGTGAGCCAGTCGACGCGCTGGACGGTGCCCGGCACCCCGGACTGCATGGTCGAGGGCGCCTCGGGGGAGCCGATCGACTGGGCGACAGCGGTGCCACCCGACGTCAGGCCCGCCGCGATCGGCAGCACGAGCGCGGCCGCGGCGAAGCCGAGCGCCCGCTTGCGCCAACCTCCCCCGGCTCCTTCGCGGCGCTGTGGCCGCTCGAGACCTAATCGCATCGGGACAACTCTCCTTCGTCGTGGCGGACGCCCCCAACTGGGCCAGAACATCGCTTCCTTACTACACGGAAGGACCTTCGAAGTGGGGTTGCCGCGCTGGTGGGATAGTGAATTTGTCGTTACAGAATGCGACATGCCATCCCCCGCGCCCGAGGGCGTGGAGGATGGCATATCGGTTCAGGTCATGGTTGCGGTCACCGAGCGCCGAGCGCGTCGAGGATCTGACCACGGGCCTTCCACAGTTCGTCCGACCAGTAGCCCCATGCATGGGTGCCGTTCGCCGGGAAGCTGTAGGTGGCCGGGATCTTCAGCGTGGCCAGGCGCAGCTGGAACGCGCGGGTGTTCGCCAGCGACAGCGCCTCGAGGCCCATCGCATTCGCCGCGTTGTAGTAGTCGATGGCCTTGCGCGGGTTGTCATACTTGCCGGGCAGACCGCTCGCCGCCGAGATGTACATCGACAGGCCCTCGAGCTTCGGCGCGAACACGAACGGGTCGTTGCGCAGCCAGTTGGGGCTCCACGGCGGGCCCCACATCGAGTCGACGTTGAAGCGGCCGGCGTCGAGCATTGCGACGCGGATCGCCTCACGCATGCCAGGCGCCGAGATGTGCAGGTACCCGGAGAGCGACCCGGCGAACTTGAACTGGTCCCGGTGGTAGGCGGCCAGCGTCAGTGCGGCCGAGCCACCCATCGACAGTCCGAGGACGGCGTTGTTGCTGCGCGAGACACCGCGGGTCGCGAGGTAGGCCGGAAGTTCCTTGGTCAGGAACGTCTCCCACTTGTAGGTGATCTGCTGCCCGTTGAAGTTGCTGGGCGCGTACCAGTCCGTGTAGAAGCTGGACTGGCCGCCGACCGGCATCACCAGGGTGACGTCGTCGAGGCGGAACTGGTCGAGTGCGTTGGTCTCGAAGGTCCACGCGTTGGCGTCATCACGAGCACGAAGACCGTCGAGCAGGTAGAGAGCGGCGTCGCCACCACGGGCGGCCCACTGGACCTGCACCTTGACCGGCCCCATCGACGAAGGCACCGAGAGCTCTTCGTATCCGCCCGCGGGAGCAACGGCGCGCGCCGGAGCGGCAGTTGCGACTGCACCGCCCGCGATTCCGGCGGCGAGAGGCAGCACCAGGGCGGCAGCACCGAGCGCCATCACCCGCTGCTTGAAGCGCCGGGTCAACCTTTGTCGATCAAAACGCATGGATACTGCTCTCTCTTCGTCTTCGTCTGCGGCGCCCCGCTCAGGAGAGTGGGCACCGTCGGATTCCGTCGGGAAACAAGGCATTTACCGGCCCGCTTTCGACAAGGCCGGTAGCGGACCTCATCCAAGTCACACTGCGCTCGGTGGACTTTATGTCACGGTTTGCGTTGACACAAATGGCACTCAATGCAACGGCGAGGGATCTCCTCGTGTGCCGCTCGTCACGTGATTGGATCGATTCGTCGCAGCGTAGCGTTACGCAAACGAGACACTTCGACCCGGGTGAACCCTCACGACGTCGGAGTTCCGAGCCCACACCTCTGGATCTCGTACGCCGGGATGCGGTCGATCCGATAGTCGGCGAACTCGAAGGACCGTCGGAAGTTCTGTTTGAACCGGGCCCACGTGAGATCCGAGCGATAGGACGTGAGCAGATCCTGGGTCTGCGGGCAGGTCAGCGCCGTTCGAGCATCCGCCACCCAGCGCTCATCGATGAACGGCGGCAACCACGGATGCACTGGCACCATCCCCGTGTCGGCGACGAGCCAGTCCGGGAGCAGGTCCTTGTCGTGGCCGATGCGTCCGTCGGCAAGTCGATCCGTGTGCGCGGCGATGGGGTTCGCCAGTCCGATGTTGTCGACCACACGAACGTCCAGCGGGACGTTCATCGCCGCCATTCCGAGCATCGGGAAGAACACCGTGTGGCCGGCGCCGCCCGGCGGGATCGGCACCGGAGGCGGAACCACCCACATGAAATCTTGGGCGCCGGAGGACATCAACAAACCACCGTCCGGGGTGTCCGCGATCGTCTCGACGATCGCGCGTACCCGCGGGAAGTCGAGGTAGTCCTCGGCACGGATCGGGTGCTTGTGGCCGGTGTTGAGCGAGTAGAACGCTCGCTCGTCGACGATGCCGCTCCTGCCGACAACGGTGCCGTTCGGCATGCCGACGAGGCTGGCGGCCCATGCGGCCCACCCCACGATGCCGACCCAGACCGCGAGCGATCCGGCACCGAGGATCATCGCCCGCCGGTCCTGCCGGTCCCCTGCCCGCGGCACGCGGATCGGGACGACGGCGACCGGCAGCAGCAGGCAGAAGAGGGCCGGCAGCAGGGTGCGTCCGTGCATGAAGTCGCCGCCGACGCGAATGGCGTACGCCGCCAACAGGGCTCCGCCGACCAGGATGAAGGCCACGACCCCACGGGTGCTGCGCAGCCAACCGCGGAATCGGAGTACCCGCGACGGCGCGGAAACCGCGATCTCAGCGGTGCGGGTGGACCGGGTCAGGCACCAGACGAGCCCGGCACCGACGCCGAGCAGAAGCAGTGGAAGCCACAACAGATACGGCCCGACCAGGTTGCCGAGGTAGGTGAAGCCCTGGCTCCATTCGGAACCGCCGGCTTCCTTCGTCACCGCCGTGTTCGGGTACGGCAGACCGTAGTAGCCCATGCGGAAGATCTGATAGGCCACCGGCACCAGGCCCGCCACGACGACGACCGCGGTCCTCGAGCGCCAGTCCATTCCGGTCGAGAGGAGAACCATGAGGAGGGCGAGGGCGCCGAGGATCGCCATCTCGGGACGCACCAGCGGACTCAGCCCGGCGACGAACGCCAGTGTGAGGACCGAGGCGCGGGACGGGTCGGCGGCCTGCGCCCATCGCACGAGCAGCAGCGCCAGCAGGGCGATCCAGAAGATGACCAGGCAGGTTTCCAGACCGGAGGTCGCGAAATCCCGGGCCGGGGGCAGGGCGATGTAGACGAGGACTCCGGCGGGCAGAAGCACCATCGTGCTGCCCGATGCCGACATGGTCGGCGCGTAGAGACGCCGGGCGGTGAACATTGCCAGCACCATCGCACCGACCGACATGACCAGGGCGATCGTCAACACGACGTACTCGAGCCGGGCCTGCGTGATCCAGCCGAAGGCGTAGACGACGTACGTCCACAGCGTGCTGGTGTTGGCTTCGACGCGCTCCCCCGCGTTGAAGACGGGACCGTTGCCGGCGAGCAGATTCCGGACCGTGCGCAGCACGATCAGCCCGTCGTCGGCGATCCACCGTCGCTGCCACGCACCCCAGGCGAAAAGGAATGCCGTGACGACGACACCACCGACGAACACGGCGCGGCTGATGCGGTTGCCCTGGGGGCTCCGATCAACTACGGGTTCGTCGGTGGTGCGTGTCGGCTCAGATGAGGTAGAGAGCGACACCTACTACTCCGATCCAGGCAATCGCGAGGAACTGGAGCACTCGGTCACCAAGCGCAATCTCTTCGGGCTCGCCCGCCTCGCCACCGTCGACGTCCACTGCGTATCGCAGGATAGCGATCGTGAAGGGCACCATCGAGATCGCGAACAGGTTGGTGTCGTTCGCGCGATCCTGCTCGAAGGCCCACAGCCCGTAGCAGATCACGACAGCCGTCGCCGACAGCGTCCACACGAACCGCAGGTAGGTGCCGGTGTAGTACTCGAGGGACTTGCGGATCTTCGCGCCGGTGCGCTCCGCCAGCTGGAGCTCGGCGTATCGCTTGCCGGCCGCCATGAACAGCGATCCGAACGCCATGATCAGCAGGAACCACTGCGACAGCGGAATCTCGGCGGCCACACCACCGGCGATCGCGCGCAGCAGGAAGCCCGACGAGACGATGCAGATGTCGAGGACGGCCTGGTGTTTGAGGCCGAAGCAGTACGCCAGCTGGATCCCGATGTACACGGCCATGACGACCGCGAGCTGCCAGTTCGCGACGAACGACAGGAGGATCGAACCGGCGAGCAGGACGACGGCCATGCCGTAGGCCATGTTGACCGGCAGCACGCCGGCCGCGATGGGCCGGAACCGCTTGGTGGGGTGTGCCCGATCGGCCTCGACGTCCATCGCGTCGTTGACGAGATAGATGCCCGACGCCGCCATGCAGAACACGACGAACGCGATCGCGACCGGCAGCAGGACGTCGCCCTGTGTGACGGACCCGGCGGCCAGCGGGGCCGCCAGCACGAGCACGTTCTTGACCCATTGGCGCGGACGGACGGCCTTGACGATGCCTCCGGCCAGCGTCTTCGGGGGTCCGGTGACGACCGCCGGCTCCTCGCTCATTTCACTCCAAACTTCTGCTCGGCCCGCAGCACTGCTGCTGCGGACACGGCGCCGAGTGCCGACCCCGCGAGCACGTCGGTCGGGTAGTGCACCCCGAGAACCAGGCGCGAGAGCAGCATCGGCGGGACCAGTACCGCAGGCAAGGGTAGCCCGGTGAGTCGACCGAGCAGCACCGCCGCCGCCGTGGTGGATGTCGCGTGCGAGGACGGGAAGCTCAACTTGCTCGGCGTCGACACGTTGATCTGGACGGACGGGTCGTTCGGCCGGGGACGGCGGACGACTCGCTTGATGACGATCGACGCCGCGTGCGCGCCGACCGCGCCGACCGCGACGCCTGCCCAGCGCCGACGTCGCGGCTTGTCCAGTGCCGCACCGACACCGGCGACGGCCACCCAGCCGAGCGCGTGTTCACCGAAGTGCGACAGCCCGCGCGCCGCGCGGATCACCTGGGGCCTGGACCCGATCGTGGCCTGCACGGTCTGCAGGATCCGGACCTCAGATGCCGAAGACACGTTCCCACCTCTCCTTGCTGGTCAGCTCCGGCGCGGCGGCCTGGTACTCGCGCGCGAGTTCCGGGAACCGCTCGGCGAGCTCGCGCCGCAGACGCAGCGATTCCTTGAGCAGCCGCGCCGCGACCTTGGGGTCGCGCTTGCGGTAGACGACGCCGCGACCGTCGGCGGTGGTGACGGTGACACCGTCCACCTGCGACAGCAGGAACCAGCGAGCGTCGAGCGTCGGCACGTTCAGCTGCGGCTGCTCGAGGTGCTCGGGCTTGGACTTCTTGACGTTGTGCACCAGACCCTTGACCAGGCGGGTGGCGATGGCCACCTTGTTGGTCGGGAGGCTGACGTTGCCCACGTCCTCGCGGGACGGGAGCGGCAGGCTCGTCGAGGACGGCAGCACCACGGCGTCGGGGTATTCCTTGCGCAGCGCGTGGACGGTGCCCAGCGCGGTGGGCAGCAGGTCGGCGACGTGCTCGGGCCCAGCGAGGAAGTCCTGGATCGCGAGGTTCTGGATCGCGACCGTGGAGTACTCGAGGCACAGCAGGTGCTTGGCGGTGGCCTTGACCGTGTGCAGCACCAGCCCGTTGATGCTGTCGGGCATGTGCAGCGCCGCGACGACGAGGCGATTCCTCAGGTGGAAGTACGCCTGCCAGTCGATGGCGTCGTCCTTGTCGCTCCACGCCATGTGCCAGATCGCGATACCGGGCACCGTGGCCGTCGGGTAGCCGGCACGCTGGGCGCGCAGCGCGTACTCCCAGTCGTCCCACTTGATGAACAGCGGCATCGGGAGACCGATCTCCTCGGCGCAGACGCGGGGGATCATGCACATCCACCAGCCGTTGCCGTCGACGTCGATGCGCCGGTGCAGGTTCTTCGAGTTCTCGCGGTCGCTCAGCGGGTACTCGGAGAAATCGTGGTCGTACTCGGCGTTCGGCGCACCCGTCCACATCGTGACGGAGCGGTCGATCACCTCGCCCATCGTGTGCAGGTGGCTTCGTTCCTGCAGGTTGAGCATCTGGCCGCCGACGAGCATGGGGCTCTTGGCGAACCGCGACATCGCGAGCGCGCGCAGGACCGAGTCCGGCTCGATTTCGATGTCGTCGTCCATGAACAGGATGTACGGGCTGTCGGTGTTCTTCAGGGCCTCGTACATGATGCGGCTGTAGCCGCCGGAGCCACCGAGGTTGCCCTGGTCGTGAATCGTGAGCTTGTCGCCGAGGATGGCGGCGGCCTCGGCGAAGCCCGGCTCGTCGCGCACCTTGCGGGTGCCCTGGTCGGGCATGATCACGGCGTCGATCACTTCGAGAACGAGGGGATCGGACGCCAGCGCTGTGAGCGCCTTGACCGCGTCGGTGGGGCGGTTGAAGGTGGGGATTCCCACCGCGACGCGGCCCTCACCCGGGGCGTCGACCGGCGCGTACCAACCGGCGCTGCGCAGTTCCACCTCGGCGTCGGTGGTGATGTCGAACCAGATCCAGCCGCCGTCCTCGAACGGGCCGAGATCGATGTCGAACTCGAGAACTCCTTCGCGGAACTCCTTGCCCTCCACGTGGATTCGAGAACCGTCCGCCTTCGATCGGTAGACGTCGACCCGGCAGTGCCCGAACAGTTCGAGCCGCAGCACGACGGATTCGAGGACGGTCCACCGCCGCCAGTAGCTCGCGGGGAACGCGTTGAAGTAGCTGCAGAACGACACCTCGGACTCGGCACCGATCGAGACCGACGTGCGCGACGTGGCGTGCGCGCGGCGCGCGTTGGTCTCGGATTCCTCGGTGTAGAGGCTGCGGACGTCGAGCGGTTCACCGGCGCGCGGGAGCAGGACCCGCTGCAGCAGCGCGCTCACGCCTGGTCTCCGGCCAGCGGCTCACCGGACTCGAGGTGCGGACGCAGCGTGTTGTCGAACATCGACAGCGCGCTCGCGATCGCCATGTGCATGTCCAGGTACTGGTAGGTACCGAGGCGCCCGCCGAACAGGACCTTCGCGTTGGCCGTCTCGGACTTCGCGCGGTCGCGGTAGGCCTCGAGCTTCGCGCGGTCCTCGGGGGTGTTGATCGGGTAGTACGGCTCGTCGCCGCTCTCCGCGAAGCGCGAGAACTCGCGCATGATGACCGTCTTGTCCTTGGGGTAGTCCCGTTCCGGGTGGAAGTGGCGGAACTCGTGGATACGGGTGAACGGCACGTCGGCGTCGTTGTAGTTCATGACCGGGGTGCCCTGGAAGTCACCGCAGTCGCTCAGCACCTCGGTCTCGAAGTCGAGGGTGCGCCAGCCCAGCTCGCCCTCGGAGTAGTCGAAGTACAGGTCCAGCGGGCCGGTGTACACGACGGGGGCGTCGGGGTTGGCGGCGCGCAGGTCGTCGCGGACGTCGAACCAGTCCGTGTTCAGCCGGACCTCGATCTTGGGGTCCTTCGCCATGTTCTCGAGCCACGCGGTGTAGCCGTCGACCGGCAGACCCTCGTAGGTGTCGTTGAAATAGCGGTTGTCGAACGTGTACCGCACCGGCAGGCGGGTGATGTTGCCGGCTGGGAGGTTCTTCGGGTCGGTCTGCCACTGCTTGGCGGTGTACGCCTTCATGAACGCCTCGTACAGCGGGCGACCGATGAGGCTGATCGCCTTCTCCTCGAAGTTCTTCGCGTCCTTGCTGTCGAACTCGGCGGCCTGCTCGGCGATGAGCGCACGCGCCTCGGCCGGCGAGAAGTAGCGGCCGAAGAACTGCGACACCAGCCCGAGGCCCATCGGGAACTGGTAGGCCTGGCCCTTGTGCATCGCGAAGACGCGGTGCTGGTAGCCGGTGAACTCGGTGAACTGGGTGACGTAGTCCCAGACCCGCTTGTTCGACGTGTGGAACAGGTGCGCGCCGTACTTGTGGATCTCGATCCCGGTTTCGGGATCGGCCTCCGAGTACGCGTTGCCGCCGAGGTGGTGGCGGCGCTCGACGACGAGCACGCGCTTGCCTAGCTGCGTCGCAGCCCTCTCGGCGATCGTCAGACCGAAGAATCCGGATCCGACGACGATCAGGTCGTACTGACCTACGGACGGTGCGGGCGCGTTTTGGGCAGTCACGGAAAACAGGGTAGGCGACTCCGCCGCCTGTGCGCCTTTCCGGTGGCGCGAACCACCGAAAAGGCGCACGGGCGCCCAGCGCCTACAGGTCGAGCGCGAACGCGAGCATCGCGTCGCTGACGAATGACGCGGTCCCCTCGCCGTGCCGGTCGTAGTTCGCCGCGAACCGGGGGTCAGCCACATACATCTGGGCCAGGCCCGCGAACTCGTCGGCGCCGGGGCGACGCCCCTGCCAGCCCGCCGCGACCCATTCGTAGTGCCGACGGGTGATCTCCCGCACTTCGGGGCCGTCGGGCGCAAGTCCGGCGGCGTGGGCGCGTCCGTAGTCGGCGGCGATGTCGAGTTGCTCCTGCTGGAAGCTGTTCTTGTCCGCGTCCGGCAGCGCGCGCCACCAGGCGTCGCTGCTCCGGTACGCCTGCTCTCCCCACCGCTCGATCACCTCGTCCTTGTATCGGGTGTGATCGAATCCGTCGAACATCTCCTCGGCCATCAGTGGCTCACCTCTCCTCGTCTTGTCCAGGGTCGTGCGCACCGACGCGATCTGACGTTGCAGTCGAGCCTGTTCCTGCTCGAGCAGGTCGAGGTGGGTGCCCAGTGCCGTGACGGCGTCGGTCTCGCCGCCGAGCACGTCGGCGATCGCGGCCAGCCCCAGCCCCAGTTCACGCAGCAGCAGGATCCGCTGCAGCCGCACGAGCGCGGCCTGGCCGTAGAAGCGGTACCCGTTGGCCCCGATGCGGCTCGGCTCGAGCAGGCCCAGGCTGCCGTAGTGCCGCAACGTCCGGCTCGTGGTTCCGGTGATCCGCGCCAACTGCTGGATGGACCACTCTCCGGGTCGGTTCACGTCGCACCTCCTCGACCTCGATCTTCGTCGGTCCTTCCAGCGTGCAGGTTGACGCGACGTCAAGGTCAAGCGGAGAACAGAAATCGGGCAGGACCCACGGAGAGTTGCTGATTCTCCTGGGGTTCCTGCCCGATTCCCTCAGGCGCCGGCTGTCGGCGTCCTCCTTCTATCCGGTAGCGCTTCCCGGCTCGATCTCACCGCTGCCCTGAAGCACCTGCTGCAGGACGACGCTCGAGTCGACGACCTGCGCACCCAGCGTCGGCGTCCACACGATGGTGCCGCCGGCGTAGGCACGGAACTTGCCCGACTCGTCGGGCAGCATCAGCTCCGGGCCGGTGGGTTCACCGAGACTGCCCGCCGGTCCCCCGAGTTCGCGGTACTTGGCGTCGATCAGCGACTCGGGATCTGCGACGTCGGCGACGGCCGCGACATCGACAGGCTCGGCGATCGGCAGTGGTCCGCTCGAGCCCGGCAGGGGCGGGAGCGGGGGCAGCGGCGGAAGCGGGGGCAGCGGGAGAGACTCGAGCGAGCCCGGCGTGATCTCCGGCAGCGGCGGCAGTGGGATCGACTCGAGCGAACCCGGTGGCAACGGGATCGGCAGTCCCGGGATCGGCCCCGGTGCTCCACCGCCGCCCACTGTGAACCAGTCCGACTTGAGCCCGAGCTTCCACCGGGCTTCGTCGCCGGTCGCCTCGACGGTGCGGGTCGAGCCGGCGACCCGCACCCGGGTCACGCGGCCGCCGTCGGCACCCAGCCCGTTACGGCCGATCACCTCGAACGAGAACAGTTCGCCGACCCCGAACGCGTTCGCGATGGCCCCGGCCGTGACGGTCTGCGTCCAGTTGCGGTTCGGCGACATGACGTCGCCGTCGTCGGGGACGGCCGGGAAGACACCGCCGGCGGTGAATCCACCGGACGAGGACGAGAACTCGGCGGCCATGGTCTGGTTACCGCGCTTGAGCACGGTGCCGGCGGTGGAGTTCACCGCGTCGGTGGTCCGGCGGTCCTCGTTGGACGACCCGCGATACACCTGGCAGGACTGGGTGTCGCAGGTCTGCGCGTACCCGTAGCGGCGCTCGGCCGCGGCGTACGAACGCGCCGCGATGGCCTGGGCGCGCAGCGCCTCCCGCCCGCCGGAGTCGGCCCACGACGGGACCGATTCGGCCGGCACCACACCATAGAGATAGTCCTCCATCAGTACCCGGTTCACGGTCCGCCAGGCGCCGTTGCCGTCGCGCGTGGCGTTCATCGCGCCGCGATACGGCACGTTGCCGTCGCACAGTCGCAGGTGTTCGTTGGCCGGACGGTTCCCGCCGAGGTTCACCGGGTCGACCCACGGATGGTTGGTGGAGCCCCGCCAGATCTCGCGGCCGGTGCACCCCTCGGTGACGGTGACATCGGCGCCACCCGGCGTCGGGGTGAGGTGCGCGGAGGAATTGGGCCCGAAGTAGCGACCCGCGACGTTGAGTCCGGCCTGCGAGTAGACGTCGAGGCGCTTGTCGTCGCGGCCGAGCAGTCGCACGGCCACCCACGGGTCGTCGACTCGGCCGAGGGTGGTGTTGCCGTAGTAATGGCCCACGATCCGCTCCGCTGACCAACCCTGATTCTTGGCGTAGCCGTAGGCGCCGTACTGGCCCATCCCGCGGCCGTGTCCGTAGCCGTGACCGTTGAGCGTGATGGATGTCTCGGCGGCAACCACCGGCGCGATCGCGGGTTCGGAGTCACGCTCGAATGCGGCGAGTCCCACCACGGCTCCCACCGCGAGGGCCGGGGCCAGCCCGAATGCTGTCAGTCGGGCCAGGGACCAGGAGGGGCCGGTCACGGATCGTCGGCGGATACGGACACCGCGATTCGTGACTCTGCGGAGACGGGGGGTCGCCATACTGCGCTCCTCATCGGTGAAGGGTCCGGAACATCGCGCGAGGTCCGGAAACGGTCGTGCCGACGACGCAGCTGCCGTGGATCTGGAGCGAGGCAGCCGCCCGACCTGCACACTCCCAAAAGGCTCAAGCTAAGGTTGAGCGTTATGGATGTTGCGACTAGTGTGGCAACTGTGACTGGTGTTGGCAACAGCTACCACTGAGGTAACACCAATCACATCAGTAACATCTGCATCACAAGTTGCAGACATCCTCGGATGATCTGTGGACTTCCTCCCGGGGCAGCCCCCAGGATTCAGTCCGAACCCCGACCCCACCGGGATCGGTCCGGCCGAGAGGTCGCTCGCAGCGCACGAAGACACCCCGCGCACTACCACGAGGAGAATTCGCCTTGCCGCACCGTCGACCGAAGAACTCGATCGTTCTGGCCGCAGTCGCCGCGGTGGCAGTCGCCACGCCGTTCGCGGTGCAGGCCCTGAACAGCGACCAGTCCGATGTCCGCTCCGCCAGTGATTCCTACCCGACGATCGAGACCCAGATCGCGGAGGTCGTCCTGGCCTCGGTTCCGGACATCGTGATCCCGCTCAAGGAACTCACCGGGCTCGATCTCCCGGACATCCACCTGCGTGACCTACCGCTGCCGACCCAGATCCCACTTCCGGGTGGCGGTTCACTCGACCTGCCGTCACTGACCACGCCGGACGCGCCGGGCGACATTGCCGCTCCCACACCGGCACCGGCGCCCGAGACGACGACGGTCCCGGCCGATCAGCTCGGTGCCACGGTCAAGGAGATCACCCGGGACGAGCCGTTCTCGATGGTCGCGCTCACCGCGCCGGACCTCGAGTCGACGGTGACGAAGCTCCGCGCGAAGCTCGCCGACGGGTCGTGGGGTGAGTGGTTCACCCCCGACGTGATCGAGAGCGGCAGCTCCGACATGGCATCGCAGTCCGGCAAGCAGGGCACCGATCCCGTGTTCGTCGGCGAGACCAATGCGGTCCAGATTCTCGTGTCGCCCAAGGACGGTGCCGCCGCCGGCACCGCTGGAACCGGCGAGCAGGCAGCGCCGGCCGCAGGGGCCCCCGCGGAAGCGCCCGCCGAGTCCCCGGCCCCGGACGCAACGGCCGAGACGCAGCAGCCGCTGGGCTACGTCCCGGCAGCGGTGTCCAAGCCGCTCCACGCGGCCACCGTCAACGCGAACGACATCGCCGCCGTCCTCATCAATCCCGGTAGCGGACCGCAGGATTCGAACCTCTCCGACATCGCGACGCCGACGTCGGTGAACGGCATCAACGTGATCTCACGCAAGGCGTGGGGCGCCGACGAGGGCATCCGCTGCCAGAACCCGACCTACGACGACTCCACCGGTGGCGCGACCGTGCACCACACGGCCGAGAACAACAACTACACGAAGGACCAGTCGGCGGGCATCGTGCGCGGCATCTACGCCTACCACGCGCAGACGCTGGGCTGGTGCGACGTCGGCTACAACGTGCTCGTCGACCGCTTCGGCCAGATCTTCGAGGGACGTTTCGGTGGCCTCGACCGCCCCGTCCAGGGTGCGCACGCCGGTGGCTTCAACGAGAACACCGTCGGTATCGCCATGATGGGCAACTTCGTCAACACCCCCGCACCGGCCGCGACGATCGAGTCGGTGGGCAAGTACCTCGGCTGGCGGCTCAAGCTCGCGAACCTGAACCCCAAGGGCTTCACGACCATGTACTCCGAGGGCACCTCGTTCACGAAGTACCCGCTGGGCACGGCCGTGAATCTGCCGATCATCTTCGCGCACCGCGACGTCGGCTACACCGAGTGCCCGGGTGACGCCGCCTACAACCAGATGAACCAGATCCGTGACATCGCCGCAGCCAACTACGGCGGCGGAGTCGGCGGCCCGCCGCCCACGAACCCCAGCTCGGGCAACAACAACGGCGGGAACAACGGCGGGAACTCGCTCGACCTGGCACAGCACATTCCGGCCGTCGTCAACGGGATCCTGTCGATCGCCGACTCCAACCCGATCGCACAGCAGTGGCTGGCCATGGGCGGCAACCGCAGCATGCTGGGCGACGCCATCACCGGACTGCTGACCACCGCGACCGGACAGCTGTACGCGTTCTTCCAGAACGGCGCCATCTTCACCTCACCGCAGGGCGGGGTGGTCACGATGCTCGGCGAGATCTTCAAGTCGTGGCAGGCGTCCGGCGGCGCACTGAGCGACATCGGTCTGCCGATCAGCGACGAGTACCGGGTGGCCAACGGCTTCCGCAGCGATTTCGAGCGTGGATCGATGATCTTCGACGAGACCACCAAGCAGGTCACGACGATCCTGAACTCGCCCGCAGCGGCACCGGCGGCGGCCCCGGCCGCAGCAGCACCGGCGGGCACGGTCTCCGAGGCCCCGGTCCAGATCAACTGATCACCGCTCGCGACAACGAAAGCGCTTCCGCTTCCACACAGTCGGCGGATTCCAGGCGTTGTCGCGACACGCGAACCGAACACGAAGTGCTTGCCACGACCGAGGTCGTGGCAAGCACTTCGTGTTCGACGATCCGGTTTGCTCTCACATACCCGACGCATGTTCCTGTTCGACGACCCAAGCCGCGATCTGCGCCCGCGAAGTGAACCCCAGTTTCGTCAGGACATGCTCGACGTGCCCGTCCACCGTTCGTTGCGAAAGTACGAGTCGGGCCGCGATCGCCTTGTTCGTCAGGCCCTCGGCGACCAGCTCGGCGACCTGCTGTTCGCGCTTGGTCAGGTCGGTCGGGGCACGGGCGGCGGCGGTCCTGTCGTCGGAGCGCTCGCCGAGGGCGAAGGCGATCGCGGCCTCCAAGTCCAACGAGCGACCCTCGCGGTAGGCGGTTTCGAACGCTCGCGCACCGAGTGCGCGACGGGCTTTCCGCTCGGACTGTTCCTCGTAGGGGAGCAGACTGGGAAACAGAATTGGCGGGCTGCCCACGGTATGCCGCAGTTCGGCGGCGGCTCCCATCATGACAGCGGCCCGCCGAGAGTCGTTGCGCTCGGCGGTAATCCACGCCAGTGCCTGCAGACACGTCGATGTCGTAATCAGATTGTCCACCGGTCGAGTAAACAGGAGTGCCTTTTCGAGTTGTTGTAGCGCGTAATCGCTGTCTCCGTGCCGCCATAGGGCGATTCCCATGGCCGCCAGCGCGTACGACCTGTACACCGACTCGCCGTGAGATTCCGTGATGGCCAGCACCTTCTCGTGATTGGCAAGAGCTCGAGCGGTCTGACCGCTCATTTGGTAAACCCATCCGAGCAGCAGGAGCGCATAGATCCGTGGCGGGAGGTCGTCCGGTACTTCGGGTACCTCGGTGGCCTCTTCGAGGCACTCCCGTGCGCGGTTCAGATCCCCGCCGGCGACAGCGACGAACCCCTCGGCGGCGGCGACGAAGGCGTGCGTCAGGGGGTCGACTCCGGCTCCCGGCACCTCGAGGGCATGAGCTTCCGCGACCCAGGTGTCGGCCGCTGCCAGGTCACCCTGGATCGCAGCGAACTCGGACGCGGCGAAGATCGCCTTGGCGCGTTCGACGGTCGAGTCGCGGCGGGGCTGGGCCAAGGTGCGATCGAGCCAGCGTCGGCCCTCGCTGACCAGTCCCCGGGAGCGCCAGAATTCGTAGAGGGCCGCAGCGATCTGGAGTGCGCTGCCGTCGCGCTCGGAGAGGCCGAACTCGAGGGCTTCGCGCAGGTTCGGCAGTTCCCGCTCCAGCCGGGTGATCCAGTCGAGCTGACGGGGACCGATCCACTCGGCTTCGGCGGCCAGCGTCAGCCGCTGGTACCACTCGCGGTGCCTGCGGCGCAGATCCTGGTACCGGTCGGCGTGCGTGATCGCGTCCCGACCGTAGTCACGGATCGTGTCGAGCATCCGGAAGCGGACCTCGCCGTTCGATCCCTCGCAGATCAGGATCGACTTGTCCACCAACGCGGTCATCGTGTCGAGGGGATTGTCCGGCGCCCCGTCGCCGCCGCACACGTACTCGGCCGCACCGAGGTCGACGCTGCCGGCAAACACCGACAGCCGACCCCACAGCTGTTGTTCGGCGGAGGTGCACAGGTCGTAGCTCCAGCCGATGGCCCCGCGCAGCGTCTGCTGCCTGGTCGGGGCGCTCCGGCTGCCACGGGTCAGCAAGGTGTACCGGTCGGTCAGCCGCTGCAGGATCTGCTCGGGCGAGAGCGTCCGAATCCGCGGCGCCGCAAGCTCGATCGCCAACGGCAGCCCGTCCAGGCGAGCACAGATCGCGGCGACGACGCCCCTGTTCTCGTCGGCGAGTTCGAAGCCCGGTACGGCGGTGGAGGCGCGTTCGGCGAACAGCGTCATGGCGTCGAAGCGGGACACGTTCCGCCGGGAGAGAGTGTCGTCCGGTTCGGGAGTCGTCAACGGGGACACCCTGATCACCGATTCGCCGCCGATGCCGAGTGCTTCTCGGCTGGTGGCGAGGATGCGCAGCTTCGGGCATCTCGTCAGCAGTGTCTGTGCCACGTCGGCGACGGCCGCGATCACCTGCTCGCAGTTGTCGAGCACCAGGAGCGTGGTGCGCGGGGCCAGGACATCGACGAGAACCTCACGCACAGGTCTGGCCGACTGGTCGCGTACTCCCAAGGAGGTGGCGATCTGCTCGATCACCAGCGCGGGGTCGCGCAGCTCGCCGAGTTCGACCAGCCACACGCCGTCGGGAACTGCCCGCTGTGCGGCCGCGGCAGCCCGCAGCGCGAGCCGGGTCTTGCCGACCCCGCCGATGCCGGTCAGCGTCACCAGACGAGCTGCCGACAGGGAATCTCGCACCTGCGACAGTTCGGTGCGGCGCCCGACGAAACTCGTCAGTTCCGTCGGGAGATTTCCCCGGCGTGCCCGGTTCTTCCGCGCATCTCCCGCCGCGATGTCGGTGCCGGCCGACGGTGCGGTCTGCCGTTCGAAAACCGGGTCGGCCTCTGGCGCAGTGTCCGCGACGGACGGGCCGTCGCCACGCTCGAGTCGGCCGAGCTGCTCGCCCAACGCCTCCGGGGTGGGGCGCTGGAGGGGGTCTCGCGCCATCGCCGCCTCGATGGCCGCACTGACGTCGGCGTCGATCCCACTCTCGCGCAGGTCCGGTACGGGTTGGGTGGTGATACGCAAGAACTGTGCGACCAGTCGCTCACCGTCGTAGCGCTCGAACGCGGCATGGCCGGTGAGCGCGCAGAACAGGGTCGCGCCGAGCCCGTACACGTCGGCGGCAGGCGTGGGGGGTTGGCCGCCGAGCACCTCGGGGGCGGTGAAGGCGGGCGAGCCGGCGACGATGCCGGTGGCAGTCTGGAAGCCGCCCGAGATGTGGGCGAGACCGAAGTCGGCCAAGGCCGGCTCACCGTAGTCGGTGAACAGGATGTTCGCCGGCTTGATGTCGCGGTGCACGATGCCGAGCCGGTGCGCTGCCTCGAGCGCCCCGGCCAAGTTCACCCCGAGCCGCAGCACCTCCTGCACCGGGAGGGGGCCGCTTTTGCGAATCCGGGCGTCCAGGGATCCCTGCTGGTGGTACTGCATCACCAGGAACGGTCGCCCCGATTCCGTCTGGCCGACCTGCAGTATCCCCACGATGTGCGGGTGTCCGGTGAGCTGCCCCATCGCGCGTTGCTCGCGCAGGAATCGCGGCAGATTCTCCGCGTCCGGTTCGGCCGCGAACATCTTCACCGCGACCGTCCGGTCGAGACCTACCTGGGTGCAGCGGTAGACGATCCCGAACCCACCCCGCCCGATCTCGACAGCACCGTCGAACCCAACCGCGCTCAACTCCGCGGCGGGGGCCGACTCCACGTTCCGCTGTGTTCTGAAGGGATCGTTCTCGACCATGAAGTCACCTGCGATTCAACTGCCAAACCAGGGTAGCCCGACGCAGGCCGACCTCGTCTTCCCGAATCCGGTGCCGACCGTTTCGTTTCCGACGACCGATTCGTTTCACAGGTTCGTGGTTCCACCGGGCGGATCGCCTCCGGCCGACACCGGACTCGGCACAGTCGTTGCACCACAACATGGTTCACACAGGACCGGAATGCCCCACAGCCGAACTACGTGGTGGGGGCAGGGGTTGTTCTCGGTTCAGTCCGCCCAGATGCGTTCGAGGACCCGGGCCACGCCGTCGTCGGAGTTGGTGGCGGTGACCTCGTCTGCGGCCGCCTTCGCCTCCGGGTGCGCGTTGTCCACGGCGACACCGTGACCGGCCATCGCCAGCATCGGGATGTCGTTGGGCATGTCCCCGAACGCGACGATGCCCGACTCGGGCACCTCGAGGCGCTGCGCCATCAGCTGCAGCCCGGACGCCTTGGTCACGCCCGGCGCCGACACCTCGATCAGACCGTTGTTGGTCGAATACGTCAGGTCGGCCCGCTCCCCCACCAGTGGGCGCAGCTTCGCCGCCATGTCGGCGCTGCTCGCGCCGGGAACACGGATCAGCATCTTGACCGCGGGCGCGGACAGCAGGTCCTCGGGCGCCATCTCCGTGTGGCCGGGATTGAGCCAGGCGTGCTCGTAACCGGGGGCGCTCACGAACTGTGCGGTCGCGGTGTCGTGCGCGGAGGCACCGATCCGTTCGGCCGCCAGGCCGGCGCCCGGTAGCTCCCACTCCACCAGGTCCGCCAGCCACGCGAGGGTCTCGAGCGACAGCGTCGCGGCGGAGATGACCCGGTCGGCTTCCGCGTCGTAGAGCACCGCGCCGTTCGCGCACACCGAGAGCGGCGCGAAGCCCAGACCGTCGACCACCGGGCCGAGCCAGCGCGGCGGGCGGCCCGTCGCGAGGACGAACGGCGTGCCGGACTCGACCACCGCCTGCACCGCCGCCCGGGTGCGGGCGGTGACGCGTTCGTCGTCGTTGATCAGGGTGCCGTCGACATCACTGGCGACCAGGCTGGGGAGTTCGGGGTGCACCGGGCCATTCTGCCCCGTTCGGGCGACTTCCCGCCCCTGGGTTGCGATCGGTGAGCGCAATCTCACCACCCGCGTGGACGGGCCCCGGCCGCTAGCTTGCCCCGGTCTCCTTGTTGCGGCGTGCGGCCGCCTTGGCCTCGGCCTCGTCGGCGTCCATCTTGTTGGCTTCCTCGAGCGTCGGTGCCCCGCCGCCGAGCCGCGCGGGAACCCAGTACTCGCCCGCCGGATGGTCGTAGTTCGCCTGCACCCCGCGGAGCAACTCCTCCATGCGGGTGTGCAGCAGCGCCGTCATCTCGGACGCGGGTTCGAACGGCGCGATCGGTTCGCCGACCGCGATGGAGATGGGGGTGTTCGTTCGTCCGAGACGCTTGGGGAACCCCTTGGTCCACACGCGCTGCGAACCCCAGATCACCATCGGGATCACCGGGGTGCCCGATTCGAGCGCCATCCGGGCGGCGCCGGACTTGAAGTCCTTGAGTTCGAAGCTGCGGCTGATCGTCGCCTCGGGGAAGACACCCACCAGTTCACCGTCACGCAGGGCCTGTACCGCCGCGCGGTATGAGTCGGAGCCGGCGGACCGATCGACGGGGATGTGCTTCATCGCCCGCATCAGCGGGCCGGAGATCTTGTTGACGAAGACGTCGTTCTTCGCCATGAACCGGATGTACCGCTTCACGGCGCGGGCGGGCAGGCCGGCGTAGGTGAAGTCCATGTACCCGGTGTGGTTGATGGCGACCACCGCCCCACCGCGCTCGGGAACGTGCTCCTCGCCGGTCACGGTGAACTTCAGTCCCTGGCCTGCGAATACGACACGAGCAACGCCGATGATCGTTCGGTAGAAGGGTTCCACACCGAGCAGCGTAGTCGTCGGGTGGTGGCCACGGACACATCCGTTCCCACAGACGACACGGTCCCCCGCCTCCGGTGAGGGCGGGGGACCGTGTTCAGCAGCTCAGGAGATCAGGACCCTCAGGACCCGAATCCCGAGCGTCCGGCGCCGCCGAGCGACCCGAAGATGGTGCCGAGCGAACCGGCACTACCGGTGCCGCCGTTGTCCGCCGCGGTGACCTGAACCGACTGCTCGGCGGAGGCCGACGCCTTGACCCCCTGTCCGCCCGAGTAGCGCGCGGTGATGCGGTGCGCGCCGTCGGTGGTGAAGGTGTGTTCCAGATTCGCGACACCGTCGACGAGGGAGACGTGGTCACCGATCGGGAGGTCGCCGTCGTAGAACTGGACCGTGCCGGGCAGATTCGTGCCGCCTGCCACGGTGGCCGACAACGTCACGGGGCTGCCGACCGTGGCCGTCGCCGGGACCGTCACAGTGGTCGTGGTGACCGTGTCGTCCGGGGTCGGCACCGACACCTGGACCGTCTGCGAGGCTCCGTTCGAGTTGGTGAAACCGGATGCACCCGTGAACGTCGCGCCGACGGTGCGGTCACCGGCCGCGGTGAAGGCGTGCTCGAGCTTCGCGACACCGTTCGCCACGGTGACGGGGCCGCCGATGGCGACGCCGTTCTCGGTGAACTGCACGGTGCCCGACGCGTCGGCCGGGGTCGTGGTGGCGGTCAGGGTCACCGACGTGCCCGTCTGCGCCGCGGACGGCACCGACAGCTCCAGCGACGTCTGTACCAGCGCGGTGCTCACCGTCACGACCCGAACCGCCGACGTCGAGTTCTTGAAGCCCGTGTTGCCGGTGAAGACCGCGGTGATGCTGTGCTGACCGGCCGTCGTGAACGGCGTCTGTGTGGTGGCCTTGCCGTTCGAGACCGCCACTGCGTTACCGATGTTGACGTTGCCGTCCTTGAACTGCACCGAACCCGAGGCGTTCGCCGGATCGAGGTTCGCGGTCAGGGTCACCTGCTGCCCCGTCTCGGCGGTGGCCGGGCCGGTCAGGGTCGTGGTGGTCGCGACGTTCGGCACGCTGACCGCCACCGACTGTGCCTGCGACGTCGATCCGACGAATCCGGGAGCGCCGGAGAAGACGGCCGTGATGCTGTGCTGACCCGCCTCCGAGAAGGTGTACGGCAGGTCGGCCTTACCGTTCGACACCGCAACCGGCGCACCGATGTCCGCGCCGTTGTCCTTGAACTGCACAGTGCCGCCACCGGGATTCGGGGCGACGTCCGCCGACAGCGTCACCTGGGCACCGGTGTCCGCCGTGGACGGGACGGTGAGCGTGGTGGCGGTCGCCGCATCCGGGACGCTCACCGACACCGCCTGCGCGGGTGCCGACGAATTCACGAACCCGGTTCCGGCGATGAAGTCCGCCGCGATGCTGTGGTTGCCGGCCGTGTCGAACGTGTGCTGCAACGTCGCCGTACCATTCGACACCACCACCGGCACACCGATATTCGTCGACCCATCCCTGAACTGCACCGAACCCTGAGCATTCGACGGCGTCACCGTCGCCGTGAGCGTCACCGCAGAACCCGTCAACGCCGACGCCGGAGCCGACACCGTCATCGACGTCGCCACCGACACCGAAACCGACTGCGGCGCCGACTCCGACGCCTTCGCCTTCGCCGTCCCCGCAAACTTCGCCTGCAACGAATGCGCACCCGCCGACGACGGCATCCACGCGAACGTCGCCCCACCCGACGCATTCAACACACCGGTCCCGACCTTCGTCGCACCGTCATAGAAATCGACCGAATCACCCGCCACCGCACCGGACACCGTGGCACTGAGCGTCACCGACTGCCCCACCTGCACACCCGACACCGCAGCCAACGACGTCGACGTCGCGTTCTTCGCGACCGCGACCGTCGGCCCCTTGTCCGCATACGTCCCCGAACCCAACGAACCGCCATAATGCATCGTCGTCATCAACGGCGTCTCACGCGCACAATCCGCACCCACCCGATACGAGAACTCGAACGTACGAGTATTCGGATTCACCAGCGCCCGCACCGGCCACTCGATCGAAGACCCCTCGATGCGCGCGAAGTCAGCGCCCTTGCTCTCGAGACCCCGCGGAGAACCATCAACCTTCGCCGAACCCTCGACATACGTCAGACACGTCGGATGCAGATCCTTGACGGCGTAGATGTACTCCACCACACCAGCAGTCCGCTGGAACGTGGTCTTCGACGTGACGATGTCACCCTCTTTCGGGTTCACATCACTGATCGTCCGCGTGAACTTGCTGTCACCGTCCTGCCATGTCACCGAACCCGGTGCAGCGCTCGCCGCGCCGGCACCGGCAGTGACCGCAAACCCCGCAGCCACCGCAGCAGCAGCCCCCACCGCCACGGCCATCCGTCGGCGAGTCCTTCTGTCAGACATAGGTTTCCTCTCGACGACGGACTTCGCCGACCGCCATGGAGTGAGAAGTGGAACCTCCGGCCCGGGACCGAGGTCCTGGGCCGGAGGGAAATCGAAACTCGAGGCGACTATCCGCCGAGCGAACCGAACATCGTGCCGAGCGAACCGGCACTGCCGGTGCCGCCACCATCGCCGCCGGTGCCTGCCGGCGCGACGGTGATCGACAGGTCATCGGACGAGGCATTCACGGTGCCGGCACCCGAGTACTCGGCCCGGATGACGCGCTGCCCCTGGGTCGCCGGGGTCCAGGTGACCGATGCGCGGCCGCTGCCGTCGACCGTGGCCGTTCCGATGACGGTGTTGCCGTCCTTGAAGGTCACGGTGCCGCCGGCACTCCCGGTGACCTGCGCCGAGATGGTCTGTGCCACACCGACCTGACCGTTGCCGGCCGAGACGACGGTGCCGGACTCGGTGTTGTTCACCGGCTTAGCGGCGACAGTCACGGTCGCGCTGGAGTTGGAGCCTGTGACTCCGTTCCGGCCGGAGAACTCCGCCTTGATCGTGTGGCTGCCGTCGGTCGTCGGCGTCCACGCGTAGGTGGCCTCACCAGCACCGTTCACAGCGACCTCGGCGAGGAGCTGTCCGCCGTCCGTGAACTTGACGGTTCCGCCGGCGGCGGCCGGGTTGACGGTGGCCTTGAGCGTCGACGCCTTGCCGACCTGGGCGCCCGAGACGGCGGCGATCGCCGTGCTCGACGGGAGGTCCGCCTGGATGACCTCGACGCCCTGCACGGCCGACTCGGAAGCGGTGGCCCTCGCGGTACCGAGGAACTTCGCCTTGAGGTTGTGCGTGCCACGCGCCCCGGGCGTCCACGCGTAGGTGGCGGTGCCGTTCGCGTCGAGGGTTCCGGTGCCGATCTTGGCACCGCCGTCGAAGAAGTCGACGGCGTCGCCCTGCGCGCCACCGGTCACCGTCGCGGCCAGAGTGGTTACCAACCCGACCTGGGCGCCGGGAACCTGCGCGAGCGTCGTCGACGTGGTGTTCTTGTTCACCGTGATCGTCGGGCCCTTGTTCGAATATGTGCCGCTACCCAGGCTGCCGCTGTAGTGCATCGTCGTCATCAACGGGGTCTCCCGAGCACAATCCGTGCCCACCCGATAGTTGAACTCGAAAGTCTGTGACTGCGGGCTGATGTTCGGATACACCGGCCAGTTCCCCGCCACCCGCACATAATCCGCAGCCACCTCCGGACCGGAAGTATTTCCACTGACATACGTGAAACAGGTCGGATGCAGATCCTTCACCGCCTGCAACCACTCGACCACACCACCCGTGCGCTCGAACTTCGTCGACACCGTCACGATGTCACCCTCGTTCGGCGTCGTATTGCTCACCGTCCGCGTGAACCGGCTGCTGCCGTCGTCCCACGTAATGGATCCCGGTGCCGCACTCGCCGCACCGACACCGGCAGTGATCGCGAATCCGGCGGCGACTGCGAAGGCACTCAGGCCGGCGAGTACACGACGGGTGTTCTTGTCAGACATGCATTTCCTCTCGACAACGAACCTCGATGAACATCGAACCCACGTTGCGGACGACTGGGGCGACTCGCGTGGTGGACATGGTTGTGCCAGTCAGAGGGCGTATCGGTATGACGATCCGAACACGCGGGCCGCGCGGCACTCCGCCGCTGTTCCCGCGGTCGACGAAGTGAATCGCGTCGTCGATCGGGCCATTCTCCGACTCCCCTCAGAGCACGGTCACCGTGGTTCCGGATCCTTGAATCACCGGGACCACGTGTTCTTCCGCCCAGGTGTCGGCCCGACTCCACACACCTGGCTCGTTCTTCTCGACCACAAACGTCGAGTGAAACGCGCCCCACTGTATCGAACAAACGTCCAGATCCGTGTGGAAACCGTTACCGCGAAAGATTCGAGGCCCCCTGCGCATGCGCAGGGGGCCTCGAATCGAGCATCGGATCAGGAGCCGAACGTCGAGCTTCCCCCACCGAGGCTTCCGAGGCTTCCGGTGCCGGGCGAGATGGGCGCGTCAGCGACCTGGACGGTCTGCGAGGTGGACGAAGAGCCCCTCACACCGGGTCCGCCGGTGAAGGACGCGCTGATCTGGTGCGGGCCGGTCGTGCTGAAGATGTGATCGATGCCGACGACACCGTTGCCGACAGGGATACGGGGTCCGATCGGGTTACCGCCGTCGTAGAACTGGACCGTACCGGTGAGCGGCGCCGTGCTCGAGACCTGCGCGCTGAGACGCACCGAGGTGCCGGCGGTCGCATTATCGGGAGCGGTCATGAGCGTCGCCGATTCCTTGGCACTCGGGTCCGGCGTGGACACCYGGACGAGACGCCCTGCCGCACTCGAGTTGGAGAATCCGGCGCTGCCCGAGAACTCCGCAGAGATCGCATGGGATCCGTCGGTCGTGAACGTGTGCGACATGCTTGCGATGCCCCCGGCCACCGGCACGGACCCGCCGATGTTCGTGTTGCCGTCCTTGAACTGCACCGTGCCGGACGCGTTCGACGGCGTCACGGTCGCCGACAGGGTCACCGGTGCACCCTTGTCGGCCGTCGGCGGAACCGTCACCGCGGTGGTCGTGTTCGTGACCGGCTGCTGCACCGACAGGTTCAGCTGGTTGAGGGGGGCCCACCGCTGCGTGTTGTTGAACGAGTAGATGTCGAACTCCATACCCGTAGTTCGCGGGCCTGGCTGAGCGTCCGCCGCCACCTTGTAGGTGAATGTCAGGGTCGCGCCCTTGTTTAGGAGCCCCAGACGGCACCATGCAGCGACGCAGTTGCCAGGTCCCTTCCAGTCCAGCCGCACCAACCCCGTGACCGAATCCTGAGTCGCGCTGCCGTCGAACTGCCCCGACTTGTTCCATCCGCCGCTCACCGAGTCGCCGCGCCACACGTTGGCGGTGACGCCCTGCAGGACGTAGTTCTGCGGCGGGTGGTCCGTGAAGTTCTGCAGATACCGGTCGATGATGTTGGTCGTTTGGAACGTCACCGTGGAGACCACCGTGTCCCCCGGGAAGGCGTTGGGCTTGTCGATCGTCTTGGTCGCCTTGATGTTGTCCGTCGTCACCGTCTGCGACACCGGATCGGCCGCAGCGACACCGCCGCCGAGGACCGCCTGTCCGACTCCGAGCGTGGCGACCGCCATCGCCCCGACGAGCATCTTCGACACGGTTCTCCGCATCACCGATCGGGCCATTCCGACTCCTTCCAGAGCGTCCACCCCGCGCGTCGGTGGGGACACCGACTCCACGCAGCGCATACGAACGCATGTGCAAATGATTCGTCGACCGCCGGCCCGACTCCAACGTTCGACCGTGCTCGATGTGCCGCAATGGCACTCGGAGCCCGTCTCGATCTTTATAGAACAAACGTCCAATATCAGCGAGTTTTCGTTACACCCGCCCGAGGAGGACGGCGGATCTCGCCGCCGCCCTCCTGACGGATGCTTACGACCCGAAGCTCGGCAGGCCCGCGAGGCTGCCCGTGCCGGTGGTGCCGCCGGGTGCCGTTTCGGTCGAGGTGATCTCGACGACGCGCACATCCGACGACGAACCCTTCAGGCCTGCCGCACCGGAGTAGACCGCGGTGATCCGGTGGGCACCGGACGTGGTGAACGCGTGGTCCCGCGTGGCGACGCCGTCGACCAGTTCGACGGCCTCCCCGATCGGCGTGTCACCGTCGAAGAACTGGACGGTCCCATCGACGGGGCCCGACGACACCACCGAGGCCCACAACCGGACGGTGCTGCCACTGGCCGCGCCGGCCGGAACTGTCAATGCCGTCGCGGTGTCGGCATCGGTCGGCGCCGGTGCCGTCACGTTCACCATTCGGGTGACGGCCGTCGACCCGTCGAGCGATGAAACTCCGGAGAACACCGCGGAGATCGCATGTGCACCAACGCCACTGAACGTGTGCGGCAGCCGCACCACACCGTCGGTCACCACGATCGGGGCGCCCAGATCGGCCCCGCCGTCGCGGAACTGGACCGTGCCACCGTCGACGGCGACACCGGCCGACGTCCGGACCGTCGCCCAGAGATCGGTGACGACGCCCGACTTGGCCTCGCCGGGCACACTGAGCAACGTCACCGTCCCACGCGGCGCCACGACGGGATCGGTCACCGAGACGGACTGCGGCGGCGACGTCGACGGCTCGAATCCCGCTGCACCCGAATACGTCGCGGTGATGCGGTGACTGCCGACGGACGTGAAGGCGTGGTCGAGCGTCGCAGCGCCGTCGACGACGGCGATAGGGCCGCCGATGGCGGTGGCGCCGTCCTTGAACTGCACGGTTCCGCCGGTCGGCTTCGGGCTGACCGACGCCGACAGCGTCGCCGCGGCACCGGCCTGAGCGGCCGACGGCGCGGTGACCGTCGTCGTGGTCTTCAGATCCGGATCGGTGACCGAAACCAGCTGCGGCTCAGAGGCGGACGAAACGAAACCGACGCCGGTGAAGGCCGCCATGATCGGATGCGTGCCCGCCGAGGCGAATGTGTGAGACACCTGAGCTGTGCCGGCGGTGACCGGAACCGGTGCACCGATGTTCGTGTCGCCGTCCTTGAACTGCACCGTGCCGGAGGCGACCCCGGGCTCGACCTTGGCGGTGAGGTTCACGGCGGTGCCGGTGAGGGCGCTCGGTGGCACCGTCACGGTCGTGGTGGTCGGAACGTCGGCCTCGGCGACGGACACCGACTGCACGCCCGACTCGGATCCGTTCGCGAACGGCGTGCCGGCGAACTTGGCCTGCACCGACCGCGCTCCGGCCGTCGACGGCGACCACGCGAAGGTGGCCACACCCGACGCGTTCAACTGGCCCGAACCGACCTTTGCCCCGCCGTCGTAGAAGTCGACCGGGTTGCCCTCCGCGCCACCGGTCACCGTCGCGCTGAGCGTCACCGACTTCCCGACCTGCGCACCCGGCACCGCGGCCAGCGCCGTGGTGGTGGTGTTCTTCACGACCGTGATCGACGGAGCCTTGTTGTCGTACTCCCCCGAACCCAACGAACCGCTGTAATGCATCGCCGACGTCAACGCCACCCCACGCGCACAGTCCGCACCGACGCGATACGAGAACTCGAACGTGTGCGGCTTACCGTTGATCAACGCGCCCACGGGCCATTCCACGGACGACCCCTGGACCCGTGCGAAGTCGGCGCCCTGGCTCTCCAACCCACGCACCGAACCGTTCACCTTCGCCGACCCGTCGACATACGTCAGGCACGTCGGATGAAGATCCTTGACGGCATAGATGTACTCGCCGGGAATCGCCGTCCGTTCGAACTTCGTCGAAACGGTGATCACGTCACCCTCGTTCGGCGTCGTGTTGCTCACCGACCGAGTGAACTTGGTGCTGCCGTCGTTCCAGGTCACCGAGTCCGACGCGGCACCGGCCGTACCCGCGCCGAGAACGACGGTGAGCCCCGCCGACAGCGCGGCCACACCCGCGGCGGCCACCAGCCTCCGCTTGGTCCTACTCGACATGCCCATCTCCCGTTCCTCGTGCCACGTCGTCGTTTTCGTCATTCGCTCGCGCATCGTTTCGTTTCYGCTCACGAGCCGAAGGCCGGGATGTCGATGCTGCCGGTGGCGGTGCCACCGCCGGTGGTGCCGCCGGCTTCGGTGACCGCCAGAGTTCCGGAAGTCGACGTGGCGGCGATGAATCCCTCCGCGCCGCTGTACTTCGCGGTGATCGAGTGGGCACCGGTCCCGGTGAACGTGTGCGCGAGCGTCGCGCGCCCGTCCACCAGGTCCACGGCCACACCGAGGGGCTTGTCGCCATCGAAGAACTGCACGGTGCCGTGCGGGGTCCGCGGCGCGATCACGCGCGCGGTGAGAGTAACCGGGCTCCCGGCCGTGCCGGACGCCGGAATCCCCAGCTCGACAGCCGTCGCCAGGTCGCTCACGGCTGCCGCAGTGACGTTGATGTCCTGAGTGTCGGTGGTGGAGGTGCCGTAGGCTCCCGCGCCGCTGTAGACGGCCGAGACCGCATGCGTGCCGGCGGTGTCGAATGTGTGCACCAGCTTGGCAGTTCCGCCCACGACCGGCACCGGAGAACCGAGATTCGTCGCGCCGTCACGGAACTGCACCGTGCCGCCGTTCGACACCTCGGTGCCCTCGGGCAGCTCGAAGACCGTGGCCCACAGCTCGATCGGCGCGCCCGTCTTGGCCTCACCGGGAGCGTTGAGCAGCGTCACCGTACCGATGTTCGACGCCGTCACGGCCACGTTCACCGGCGAGGCGCTGGAGCCGAGGGAGCCCACACCACCGCTGTAGACCGCGGTGATCGGATGCGACCCGCCACGCGCGAACGTGTGGGCGAGCGTCGCAACGCCGTCCGACACGAGCACGGGGGAACCGAGATCGGTTGCACCGTCACGGAATTGCACGGTGCCGTCGAGAGGTGCCGGGGACACCGTCGCCGAGATCGTCACCTCTGCGCCGACCTCGGCCGTCGAGGGTGCCGTGACGACGGTGGTGGTCGCGACCGCGTCCGGCATCGGCTCGGACACCGTCACCGTCCGGTTGCCCGACATCGAGGGCGCGAATCCGGTGCCGCCCGAGAAGCTGGCGCTGAGGCCGTGCGCACCCGTCGTGGTGAAGGTGTGCGACAGCGTCGCGATCCCACCGGCCACCTGGACCGGCGCGCCGATGGCGTTGCCGTTGTCCGTGAACTGCACGGTGCCCGACGCGGTGGACGGCGTCACCGCGGCCACGAGATCGACGGCGAGGCCGGTGGTTGCGTTCGGCGGCACCGTGACCACCGTCGTGGTGGCGGCTACGGGCGGCGTGACCGTCACGGTTCGAGCCTCCGAAGTCGACGACGCGAAGCCGGATGCGCCCGAGAACTCGGCGGTGATGCTGTGCGCACCGAGCGAGCCGAACGCGTACGACAGAGCAGCCGAACCGTTGGCGACGGGGACCGCCGCGCCGATGGCGTTGCCGTTGTCCTTGAACTGCACGGTTCCCGACGCGTCCGCGGGCGAGACCGCGGCAGTCAGCTGGACGGCGGAACCGGTCGCGGCGGTGCTGGGCACGGTCAGCGCCGTCGTGGTGGCCGCGTCGGGCACGGTGACCCGGATTGTCGCGAGCGGACCCGCGCCCGCGTTGAGGCCGCTGGATTCCCCGTTGCGCGGGCTACAGCGCGTCGGCGCCCACTGCACACCCAAGAACGACGCCTTCGCAAGCTGAGTACTGAAGTTCTTGTCGTTGTTGTAGCTGCCCGCGTCACCACTCGTGCGGATCTTCGGCTGGATGACACCGGGCTGCCCGGCGACCATCGTGACGTCGATCGCCGGCATCTGGAACCAGGAGTCGCCGTTGCCATTGGGCGTGCCGTTGATGTTCTTCTTCAGCTTGGGGGCCAGAATGCCGCCCTCGCTGTTGGTGCTGTTGGAGGCGCCGTTTCCGATGACCTCGTTGTTGCCGGAGATCCGAAGAATCGTGCCGTTCGGGTCGACGGTTCCGCTGTCGTTGACCCGGATGACGCTCGGTGCGACGCCCGAGATGTTGACCGCGGAGTTCCCCACGATCGACGCGCTGACGAACGTCGCGTTGGTGGGGATCTCGAAATCGTTCTTGAGGCGCGACAGGTTCGTCGTCGACGCACCCGAATCGGAGTCGGGGAACGACTGCGCGTTCGTCTGCATGCGGAAGGTGAACGTCTCACCCGGCGCGACGCTCGCGGAACTCGTCACCGTCACCGAGGCGGCGGGAGTCTTGGTCACGTTCATCGTCGCCGTGGCCCGGCATGTGGTGGTGAACTCGACCGTCGACGTTGCGGCCGAAGCCGGTTGGACGATCAGTAACGGCCCGGACAGCACCACGGACCCGGCGAACGCGACAGCGCAGCGCCTCCGAAACGAGGAACTCATCAAACTCCCTGAACAAACAGTCGAAGGGCGCCGCGGCTGCAGAGCTCCCGAGCCGGAAGGATAAACCCTCCCACTGGAACGCGTGTCAGTTTTCTAAGTCAAACGTTCAGTTAGCCACTTAACGACAACGACCGAACGAACGAACTGGTCGGATGCTGTTCTTTCGCTACACGAAACAAGGAATTATCCGCCGGTGAAGGACGAATGGCCCCCTGCCCGATACCGGGCAGGGGCCACTCACTCAGGAGCTACGGAGTCAGGAACCGAACCGTAGGCCGCTCAGGCTGCCGAGCGAACCCAACGAACCGTTACCACCGTCACCGCCGCCGGACTGCGCGACGTCCAGCGTCTGCACCGGCGACGTCGAACCCTGCACGCCCGGGCCGCCCGAGTACACCGCGTAGATCTGGTGCGGCCCACTCTGAGTGAAGGTGTGCACCAGTTCGGCGACACCGTTCACCACCGACACCGGCTGACCGATCTCGACACCGCCGTCGAAGAACTGGACCGTGCCCTGCAATGTCGGAGCACCGCCCACCTGGGCAGTCAACGTGAACGCGGTACCCGCCGTTGCCGACTGCCCCGACGCGATCACCACCGTCGACGGCACGTCGGTCGGATTCGGCGCGGACACCTCGACCGGATGCGGCGTCGACGTCGAAGCCGCGAACCCGGCACCCGGAGCGAATACCGCGGTGATCTGATGCGTCCCTACCGTGGTGAACGTGTGCTCGAGCGTTGCCGCACCGTTCGACACCGTCACCGGCGAACCGATCTCGATGCCGCCGTCACGGAACTGCACCGTGCCCGTCGGCACCGCCGTCCCGGACTGCGCCTGCACCGTCGCCGAGAGAACCGTCTCGATGCCCGTCGTGGCCGTGTCCGGGGAACCCACCACGGTCACCGTCTCGACATCGATCGGGGCAGGATCGGAAACCGTGATGCTCTGCGTCGCGGACGTCGAGCCCTCGAATCCGGGCGCGCCCGAGTACACCGCCGAAACCGCGAACGATCCAGCCGAGTTGAACGTGTACGGCATGCTCGCGTGGCCGCTCACATCCACAGTCACCGGAGCGCCCGCATCGGCACCGGCCACCTTGAACTGCACGGTTCCGCCCGTCGGAGCCGGCGACACCGCCGCCGACAGCGTCACCTGCTGACCGGTCTCGCCGGTCGCGGGAACAGTCACCGCCGTGACGGTGTGTGTATCCGGGACAACCGGATTCGTCACCGTGATGCCCTGCGGGGCCGCGGTCGAGTTCGTGAATCCGGCAGCGCCGGTGAACTCGGCAGTCACCGAGTACGAACCAGCAGCACCGAACGTGTACGGCAGCGTTGCCGAACCACCCGACACCGCCTGCGCGGTTCCGACCGGTGCGCCGTCGACCTTGAACTGCACCGAACCCTGGGCATTCGACGGACTAACCGTCGCCGACAGGTTCACCGAAGCGCCCGTCTCCGCAGAGCCCGGAGCGGCAACCGTCAGCGACGTCTGCTGATCAGGTTCCGTCACCGTCACCGACTGGGCCGCGGCCGACGAATTCACGAAACCGGGGCCCGCCGCGAAATCGGCAGTGATGCTGTGGGCGCCCGACGTAGTGAAGGTATGCGGCAGAGTGGCAGCACCGTTGACGACGGCTACCGGGGATCCGATGTTCGTGCCGTTGTCCTTGAACTGAACCGTGCCTGCAGCATTCGACGGCGACACCGTCGCCGTCAGATCAACCTCGGAGCCGGTCTGAGCCGAACCCGGAACCGCCAACGACAACGACGTCTCCTGATCGGGGTCGGTGACCGTGATGTTCTGCGCCGTGGCAGTCGAGTTCGTGAACCCGGCAGCACCGGTGAACTCCGCTGTCACCGCATAGGTTTCAGCGGCATTGAACGTGTACGCGTACGTCGCCGTACCACCTGACACCGTCACCGGGCCACCGACAGCAGTGCCGTCCACCGAGAACTGCACCGTGCCTGCAGCATCCGCCGGCGTCACCGTCGCCGTCAGATCAACCTCGGCGCCCGTCTCCGCAGAAGCCGGAACACCAACCGTCAGAGACGTGGTCACATCAGGATCGGTCACCGTCACCGACTGCGCCGACGCCGACGAGTTCGCGAACCCGGAACCGGCAATGAAATCGGCCGTGATGCTGTGCGCACCCGCCGCAGCGAACGTATGCGGCAGGGTCGCCGAACCACCCGACACCGACACCGGCGAACCGATATTCGTGCCGTTGTCCTTGAACTGCACCGAACCCTGAGCATCCGACGGAGACACCGTCGCCGTCAGATCAACCGACGAACCGGTCTGAGCCGAACCCGGAACCGCCAACGACAACGACGTSGTCACATCAGGATCTGTGACCGCTACCGACTGCGCCGACGCCGACGAATTCACGAAACCGGAGCCGGCAATGAAATCGGCCGTGATGCTGTACGAACCAGCCGTCGTGAAGGTGTGCGGAAGGGTAGCCGTGCCACCGGACACCGTCACCGGCGATCCGATGTTCGAACCATTGTCCTTGAACTGCACCGAACCCTGCGCGTTCGACGGAGACACCGTCGCCGACAGATCCACCGAAGCGCCCGTCTCAGCAGAAGCCGGAGCCGCAACCGTCAACGACGTCGCAACATCAGGATCGGTGACGGTGATCGACTGCGCCGCAGCGGTCGAACCCGTGAACCCGGCAGCACCCGTGAACTCAGCGGTCACCGAATACGAACCAGCAGCACCGAAYGTATGCGGCAGCGTTGCCGAACCACCCGACACAGGAACCGCCGCACCCACCGGAGACCCATTCACCGAGAACTGCACCGAACCCTGAGCATTCGACGGAGACACCGTCGCCGACAAATCCACCGACGCACCCGTCTCAGCAGAAGCCGGAGCCGCAACCGTCAACGACGTCGCCACATCAGGATCCGCGACCGTCACGGTCTGCGCCGCTGCCGACGAATTCACGAAACCGGAACCGGCCACGAAGTCGGCGGTGATGCTGTGCGCTCCGGTGGCTGTGAAGGTGTGCTGCAGCGACGCCTGGCCACCGGACACCGTCACCGGGGATCCGATGTTCGAACCATTGTCCTTGAACTGCACCGTGCCCGACGCGTTCGACGGCGTCATCGCCACGGACAGGGTCACCGGAGTGCCGGTCACGGCAGTTCCCGGGACCGACAAGGCGGCGCTGGTTGCGACCGGGGCGTTCACCTGCACGTTCTGCGCGGCGGACTGCGACGAGGCCGCGATCGCCGTGCCCGGGAACTTCGCCGACAGACTCCGGGCACCCGCCGTGGTCGGCGTCCACACGTAGGTCACGACGCCCGACGCGTTCGACTGTCCCTCACCGAGCTTCGTTGCGCCGTCGTAGAACTCGATCGTGCTGCCCTGCGCGGCGCCGGTCAGCGTCGCACTCAACGTGACAGACTGTCCGGTCATGATCGGATTCGGCACCGCGGCCAACGTCGTCGTGGTGGCATCCTTCGCGACGGTGATCGTCGGGCCCTTGTCGGGGTACGTGCCGCTGCCCAGGCTGCCCCCGTAATGCATCGTCGTCATCAACGGGGTCGCGCGGGCACAGTTCGCGCCCACCAAGTAGGTGAATTCGAAGGTCTGCGACTTAGGACTGATGTTCGGATACACCGGCCAGTTCCCCGTCACCCGGACGTAGTCCGCGGCGATCTCAGGACCGGAAGTATTTCCACTGACATACGTCATACAGGTCGGGTGGAGGTCCTTCACCGCCTGCAACCACTCCACCGTACCGCCGGTGCGCTCGAACTTCGTCGACACCGTGACGGTCTCCCCCACCGACGGCGTGGAGTTGCTTACCGTCCGCGTGAACTTGCTGTTGCCGTCGCTCCAGCCGACCGACGCCGGCGCGGCACCGGCCGCCCCCATGCCGAGGCTCGCCGCGAAGCCCGCGGATAATGCGAAAACACTTATACCGCCGACTATTCGGCGTAGTCCCCTGCCAACCATGCACTTCCCTCTCGACGACGACTCGACGGCCGCCAACTCAACGGATCAGGTACGACCTGGGACATCGCGCTGAGGGGATCGAGTCCGGGGCGCGTTGCAGGGCCCATGCCACCCCCTGCAACCAACCGCAGCCCGACTCCGCGTCTGAAATGCGGCTCGAACTCTACCGGACAAACGTCCAGATCAGGATCGAACGAGGGATTCGACCAGTGGAACGACTGTGGCCCCCGGACCATCAGGTCCGGGGGCCACAGTCTGCGTCAGTCGAGAGGTGTCAGGACCCGAACCGCAGCCCGCTCAGGCTGCCGAGAGACCCCGTCCCCAACGACCCGAAGCTGCCCGTGCCGTCACCGGACTCGGCGACATCGAGCACCTGCACCTGGGACGTCGAACCCGCCACGCCCGGGCCGCCCGAGTAGACCGCGTGAATCTGATGCGGACCGCTCAGGGTGAAGGTGTGCGCGACCTCAGCGAAGCCGCCCACCACCGGCACCGGCTGACCGATCTCGACGCCACCGTCGAAGAACTGCACGGTGCCCGGCAGCGACTGCGCACCGATCACCTGAGCCCTCAACGTGAACGGCGTGCCGGCCGTCGCGGATGTAGTCGACGTCATGACCGCCGACGTCTGGACGTCCACGGGGTTCGGCGCGGACACCTCGACCGGACGCTGCGTCGACGTGGATCCCGCGAAGCCCGAGTCGGGCTGGAACACCGCGGTCATCTGACGCGTCCCCGGGGCGGTGAACGTGTGCTGAAGTGACGCCGAGCCGTTCAGCAGGGCTACCGGCGAACCGATCAGCGAATCGCCGTCACGGAACTCCACCATTCCCGTCGGGACAGCTGTCCCGCTCTGCGCCTGCACCGTCGCCGACAGCGTGGTCTCCACGCCGGTCGTCGCCGAACCCGGAACACCCAGCAACGTCACGGTCTGGATGTCGACCGGAGCCGGATCGGTCACCGTGATGTTCTGACCCGTGGCAGTCGAGTTCGTGAACCCGGTAGCACCCGTGAACTCGGCCGTAACCGAATATGTATCAGCAGCATTGAACGTGTACAGCAGCGTCGCAACAGCACCTGACACCATCTGCGGCGATCCCACCGCGACACCGTCGACCTTGAACTGCACCGAACCCTGAGCGTTCGACGGTGACACCTGAGCCGACAGGCTCACCTGCTCACCAGTCGTAGCGGTCGCCGGCACCGACACCGTCGTCGTGGTCTCCTGATCCGGATCAGTCACCGTCACCGCCTGGGCCGAAGTGGTAGAGCCCGCGAAACCCGCAGCACCGGTGAACTCCGCCGTCACCGCGTACGTGTCAGCGACATTGAACATGTGCGCCAGAGTCGCCGAACCACCCGACACCGTCACCGCAGCACCAACCGTGCTGCCGTTGACCGAGAACTGCACCGTTCCTTGAGCATTCGACGGAGTAACCGTCGCCGACAGATCCACCGACGCACCCGTCACCGCAGAACCCGGCACCGTCAACGACAACGACGTCTGCTGATCCGGATCCGAAACCGTGACGTTCTGAGCCGACGCAGTCGAATCCGTGAACCCGGCCGCACCCGTGAACTCAGCGGTCACCGAGTACGAACCCGCAGCACCGAACGTATACGGCAGCGTCGCAACACCACCCGACACCGTCTGAGGCGAACCCACCGCGACACCGTCGACCTTGAACTGCACCGTGCCCTGAGCATTAGCCGGAGCCACCGTCGCCGACAGGCTCACCTCGGAACCGGTCTGAGCCGTACCCAGCACCGTCAACGACACCGACGTCGTCACATCAGGATCCGTCACCGTCACCGACTGGGCCGCAGCCGACGAATCCACGAAACCGGGGCCGGCCGTGAAATCGGCAGTGATGCTGTGCGAGCCCGCAGAGGTGAACGTATGCGGCAACGTCGCAACACCATTCACCACGACAACCGGAGAACCGATCGGGGCACCATTATCCGAGAACTGCACCGTGCCCTGAGCATCCGAGGGAGACACCGTCGCCGTGAGATCCACCGACGAACCCGTCACCGCAGAAGCGGGAGCGGCAAGCGCCAGCGAGGTAGTTACATCGGGATCGGTGACCGTGACGTTCTGTCCCGGGGCCGTCGAGTTCGTGAACCCGGCAGCACCGGTGAACTCGGCCGTCACCGCGTAGGTGTCAGCCGCGTTGAACGTGTGCGGCAACGTCGCCGAACCACCGGACACCGGAATAGCCGTACCCACCGGAGCGCCGTTCACCGAGAACTGCACCGAGCCCTGAGCATCCGACGGCGACAACGTCGCCGTCAGATCCACCGACGAACCGGTCTCAGCGGAAGCCGGAACATCAACCGTCAACGAGGTGGTCACATCAGGATCGGTGACCGTGACGGACTGCGCGGCCGAAGTCGACCCGAAGAAGCCGGCACCGGGGACGAACTCCGCGGTGACGCTGTGTGCACCGGCCGAGGCGAATGCATGGGATAGCGTCGCCACACCGTTCACCGGCGTCACCGGCGATCCGATGTTCACACCGCCGTCCTTGAACTGCACCTGGCCGTTCGCGTTTGCCGGGCTCACGGTCGCGGTGAGGTTGACCGACTGCCCCGTCATCGCCGAAGCCGGCACCTGCAGCGCGGTGGTCGTGGCAAACTCCTCCACCCTGACCTGCACATTGAATGGGTTGGCTCCCTTCGGGTTTCCGGAGAACGCCCACACGTCCAGCAGCACGCCGCTGTCATACGTACCGAACGCGAAAGTGTCCGGTACCCGGTAGCTGGTCTCGAGCGTGACGTTCTGCCCGCTCTTGACGATGAACCCGTTGCCGAAGGCGTTGCAGCCACTGCCGCTGCACTTTGCGGTGACGCCGCCGTCCGACTCGTTGGTGAAGGTGGCCTTGTTCGTGGCACCCAGGTACGTCACCTTGGGGCTGCCCGACACCAGCGTGAACCCCGCGGGCGGCACGTCCCGGAACTTCGGAATGTAGCGCTCCACACCGCTGTCCACCCAGATGGTGCTCTTGTACGTGACCGTGTCGCCTCGATGGAGGACGTTGCTACCGATCACTTCCTTCTTGAACTTGACGTTGTCGGACGAGCCCTGGTTGCTGGCCGGAGGTGGATCGGCCGCAAAGGCCAGGCCACTTCCCGCGACCAAGAGTCCGACCGCCGCTACACCCGCTACGACCGGTGTAGCGAGCCGCCGCAAGGATGACAAACCCACTGAATCCTCCCTCAGGTATGCGCTTCCCCGACCCAGCGGTGTAAAAAGAATGCCGACGCTAGCTGGACTGCAGCGTCACCGTTTGCTGATCGTTGCAGAGTCGTTTCTCGGCAACCGCCAAGAGCGATTTCCATTCGCCAACAATCATTTTCGGATCTGACGATCTCAGGCKCGGCCCCGTCTCCGCATGGAGGCGAGACCGCGCCTGGATCAGGAACTACTTACGAGCCGAACTTCAAGCCACCAAGAAGGCCGCCGAAGAGTCCACTCAGACTGCCCAAGCTTCCGCTCGGGTTGCCCCCGGAGACCTGGACGGTCTGCGAACCCGAGGTCGAGTTCGCGATGCCCTGGCCGCCGTTGAACTCCGCGTGGATGCTGTGCGCACCCGACGTGGTGAAGGTGTGGTTCAGAACCGCCGTGCCGTTGACCACGGTCACCGCGTCACCGATCGGGTTGGCCCCGTCGAAGAACTGGACCGTACCGGTGACCGGCACGTCACCCGCACCGGTGACCTGCGCCGACAACTGCACCGAGGTTCCGGCCGTCGCGTTCGCCGGCACCGTCACGACCGTGGCCGTCTCGACGTCGGCCACTGTCGGCACCGTGACCACGACCTGCTTCGCCCCGGCGTTGGAACCGGCAAACCCGGTCGCGCCGCTGAACGTCGCGGTGATGGTGTGCGTGCCCGCCGCGGTGAAGGTGTGCGCCAATGCGGCAACACCGTCAACCACCAGAGCTGTTCCGATCGACGTTGCGCCGTCGAAGAACTCGACAGTGCCGCCGCTCGGGACGACCTCCGCAGTCGCGGCGTTGTACACGGTTGCGTACAGATCCTCCGACTCACCGGTCTTGGCGTTGCCCGGGACGTTCAGCATCGTCGTGGTGTCCGCCTCCACCGGAGTGGGATCCGAAACCGCGATCGTCTGCGCAGACGCAGCCGAGTCCGTGAATCCGACCGCACCGGTGAACGCTGCAGTCACATTGAACGAGCCCGCGGCAGCAAAGGTGTGCGTGTACGTTGCCGCACCGCCCGACACCGTGACCGGAGCACCGACCGGGCTGCCGTTCACCGAGAACTGCACCGTGCCTGCGGCATTCGCCGGAGTGACCGCAGCAGACAGATCCACCGCAGCACCCGTCTCAGCCGTGGCCGGAACCGTCAGCCCCAGACTCGTCTCCACATCCGACGGAGCCGGATCCGAAACCGCGACGTTCTGAGCCGACGCCGTCGAACCCGCGAACCCGGTGGTTCCCGAGTACACCGCGGTCACTGCATACGAACCCTCCGCATTGAACGTGTACGGCATGCTCGCGTGACCGGTGCCATCGACATTCACCGGAGTACCGACATCACTGCCGGCGACCTTGAACTGCACCGTGCCACCGGTCGGAACCGGGGCAACCGCAGCAGACAATGTCACCGAGGAGCCCGTCTCAGCCGTGCCCGGAGCCGTCACGGTGGTAGTGGTCTCCGTGTCCGGAACCACCGGATCGGTCACCGTCACGGTCTGTGCACCCGCGGTCGAGCCCGCGAATCCCGCTCCACCGGTGAAGGTGGCCGTGATGCTGTGCGAACCGGCCGAGGTGAACTGATGCGACAGCGTCGCAACACCGTTCGAGACCGTCACCGGCTGACCGATGTCGGTGCCGTTGTCCTGGAACTGCACCGAACCGACCGCATTCTGCGGAGTGACGTTCGCCGTCAGGTCCACCGCTGCGCCGGTCTCCGCGTCCTGCGGGACCGTGAGCTCAGTCGTCGTCGTGGTGACCGGATCCGTCACAGTGACGTTTTGCGTCTGCGCCGCAGTGGAGGCAGCGAATCCGGCGTCACCGGTGAATGCTGCGCCGACCGCGTACGAGCCGGCAGTGGCGAACGTGTGCGGCAGCGTCGCAACACCGTTGGACACCGTCACCGGCGAACCGATGTTGCTGCCGTTGGCCGTGAACTGCACCGTGCCGGAAGCATTCTGCGGGGCGACGTTCGCGGTGAGCGTCACCTCGGCCCCGGTCGCGGCGTTGGCCGGAGCCGACACCGTCGTCGTGGTCTCGACATCCGGAACCACCGGATCGGCGACGGTCACGTTCTGGGCTCCCGCGGTCGAACCCGTGAAGCCGGGTGCGCCCGTGAAGTCGGCCGTGATCGCGTGTGCGCCGGCCACGGTGAACGAGTGCGACAACGTCGCCGCGCCGGACGCCACCGTCACCGGGGAACCGATGTTGTTGCCGTTGTCCTTGAACTGCACGGTGCCCGCGGCATTCGCCGGGGTCACGGTGGCGGTCAGGTCGACGGCCGTGCCGGTCTCCGCGTTCTGCGGAACCGTCAATCCCAGTGTCGTCGCGACATCGACCGGGGTCGGGTCGGACACTGTCACGGTCGAAGCCACCGACGTCGAACCGGTGAAGCTACCGGTACCGGTGAACACCGCCGTCACCGAGTGCGAACCGGCAGACGTGAACGTGTGATCCAGGCTGGCCGAGCCGCCCGACACCGCCACCGGGGAGCCGATGTCGGTGCCGTTGTCCTGGAACTGCACCGAGCCCGTCGCGTTGTTGGGCGCGACGTTGGCAGTCAGCGTGACCGGGGTGCCGGTCTCCGCCGCGGCCGGCGCAGCGAGGGTAGTGGCGGTCGACACCTGAGCAGCAACGACATTGATCGTGGCCAGCGGGCCGGCGCCGGCGTTGAGCCCTGCGCCCTTGTCGTCGCGCGGCGTGCACCGCGTGGGCGCCCACTGGTTCCCGAAGAAGCTCGCCAGCGGCAGGAAGGTGTAGTAGCTCTCATTGGCGTTGTAGTTCGCGGCGCTGCCTGCTGTGCGCACCGTCGGCGTGATCACACCGGCTGACCCAGCCACCATGGTCACGTCGACAGCGGGCAGTCGGAACCAGCTGTCACCGCCGGTCCCGTTGCCGTTGAGGTCCTTCTTCAGCTTGGGTGCCCGAATGCCACCTTCGCTGTTGGTACTGGTGCTCGGCCCATTCGAGATGGTCTGATTGTTGCCGGACAGTCGCAGGATGTTTCCTGCGGCGTCAGGGTTTCCGGAATCGTTGACCCTCAGGACGCCGGGGGCCACACCATCGAGATTGATGGCCGTGCCGGGCACGACCGAGGCGCTGACGAACGTGGCGTTCGCCGGAATCTGATAGTCGACCTTCAGCCGCGACACGTTCGTCGTGGTCGCGCCCGAGTCCGAGTTGGGGTACGAAGCGCCAACCGGCTGTATCCGGTAGGTGAATGTCTCACCCGGTGCCACCGTGGCAGGAGCGTCCACAGTCATCCCGGTGTCCGCAACCTTGTGCACGGTGATTGTGGCCGATGCCTGACATGCGTTCTTGAAGTTCGTCGTGTTGACGACCGCATTCGCCGGGCTCCCGATCAGGAGCGTCCCGGCGACGAGCGCTGTGCCTGTGAGTGGCACGACACAGCGCCTCACTATCGAATTTTGCATACTCGCTTCCTTTGCAGAAGTTGCGGATGGGGGGAGGGGAAATCCGCAGAGGTCCGCACACCATAACGGCGGGATTACGCCTATGTGTCGGTTTTGCCGACCAAACGTCCAAATGTTGCTGGAGATTTGCCGAACACACGTTTGTTACCGGCCGGTACGTCCGATCCGGAAGAAACCCTCGGCCGCCACATGGACACGGAGGCAAAAAAATAGCTTCCAACTGGGTCAACATGCCTGGACATGAGTCCAGTACCATGTCTAGCGTCGCCGCGTGTCCAGAATCGGGAACTTCACCTCGGGATTAACCCTTACGCTTCACCCCGCACCGAAATGAGCCTCAAACTCGACACCGACGGCCCCGCCCTCGCCGAGACGCCGACCGGGAATCGACCCGCTACGGCGAACAAAGAATTGATCACTCCTACATACCGCAGGGTATTATTGAATTGAATTCCAGAAATGGAATTCGGCCCGGCCAGCCACCGGGCCGCGAGCCCGCACCGCCGCGGGTACGGTCTGACGGGTGTCTCCCGAACGTCAGCGCACCTACACCTGGAACGACCCCGCCCCGATCGCGGATGCCAACCGGAACCTCAGTGGACTCGAGTTCGTCCGCGGCCTGGTCGACGGCACCGTCCCGCACCATCCCACCGCGAGCACCCTCGGCTTCCGCGTCACCGACGCCCGCGAAGGCTTCGTCGAGATCACGGCCGAGCCGGCCGAGTGGCACTACAACGCCGTCGGCAGTGTGCACGGCGGCGTCATCGCCACGATGATCGACACCGCGATGGGCTTCTCCGTCTCGAGCACCCTTCCGGCCGGCGTCGGATACACCACCCTCGACATCACCGTCCGGTACATCCGCGGCATCAAGGCCGAACAGGGATCCATTCGCGTGCACGGCTTTTCGGAGCACACCGGCCGCACCACCGCCACCGCACGGGCCGAGGTCCGCGACGACCGGGACCGGCTGCTGGCAACGGCGTCCACCACCTGCCTGATCCTGCGCTGACCCCGAAAACACTTCGGCCGAATGTCACATGCGTTCGGTCCAACTGAACGCATGTGACATTCGGCCAACACCAAAAGTGAGGCTACGGCGCCGTCAGCACCTCACGGCCGACGAACGGCACCAGGGCGGCGGGGACCTTGACGGAACCGTCTGCCTGCTGGTGGTTTTCGAGGATCGCGACGAGCCAGCGCGTGGTGGCGAGGGTGCCGTTGAGGGTCGCGGCGGTCTGCGGCTTGCCGTTCTCGTCGCGGTAGCGCACCGCGAGGCGGCGGGCCTGGTAGGTGGTGCAGTTCGACGTCGACGTCAGCTCGCGGTACTGCTGCTGGGTGGGAACCCAAGCCTCGCAGTCGAACTTGCGGGCCGCGGACGAACCGAGGTCGCCGCCGGCGACGTCGATGACGCGGTACGGGAGTCCCATCGCGTCCAGCATGTCGCGCTCCCAGGCGAGCAGACGCTGGTGCTCGGCGTCGGCGTCCTCGGGCTTGCAGTAGGTGAACATCTCCACCTTGTCGAACTGGTGGACGCGGATGATGCCGCGGGTGTCCTTGCCGTAGCTGCCGGCCTCGCGACGGAAGCACGACGACCAGCCCGCGTACCGCTTGGGGCCGTTCGACAGGTCCAGGATCTCGCCCGAGTGGTAGCCCGCGAGCGGGACCTCGGACGTGCCGACGAGGTACAGGTCGTCGTCCGCGAGGTGGTAAATCTCGTCGGAGTGCTGGCCCAGGAAGCCGGTGCCCTGCATGATCTCGGGGCGCACCAGCACCGGCGGAATCATCATGGTGAAACCGTTGGCCATCGCCTTCTGCGCCGCGAGCTGCAGCATGCCGAGCTGGAGCATCGCACCGAAGCCGGTGAGGAAGTAGAACCGCGAGCCCGACACCTTGGCGCCGCGCTCCATGTCGATCAGTCCCAGCGACTCACCGAGCTCGAGGTGATCCTTGGGCTCGAAGTCGAACGTCGGGATCTCGCCGACGGTCTCGAGCGTGATGAAGTCGTCCTCGCCGCCGGCGGGCGCACCCTCCTGCACGATGTTCGAGATCGCGCGGTGGGCGGCCTCCATCGCGGCCTGCGCCTCGTGCTGGGTCGCCTCGGCGTCCTTCACCTTCCGCGCCAGTTCCTTGGAACCCTCGAGCAGCGCGGGACGCTCCTCCGGGGACGCCTGCCCCACCTTCTTGCCGAACGCCTTCTGCTCGGCGCGCAGGGTGTCGCCGGCCAGGACAGCGGCGCGGCGGGATGCATCGGCCTCGAGCAGCGCGTCGACCAGACCGGGGTCTTCACCGCGGGTGCGCTGCGAGGTGCGGACGGCGTCGGGGTTCTCGCGAAGGAACTTGAGGTCAATCACGACCACAAACCCTACTTGGTGACACCACGCTCACTCCGGGTGCTTCCCCAATATCTGCAGATAGTCGTCGCGTCCGAACATGCGTGCGGCATCGAGCGCCGACGGCTGACCGGCCGCCGCGTCGGCCCCCGCGTCCACGAGCGCGGCCACCACGGCGTCCTCGCCCTTGAACACGGCACCCGCCAGCGGCGTCTGTCCGCGGTCGTTCGGGCGGTTCACGTCGGCGCCCCGCTCGATCAGCGCCCGGACCGCGTCGGTGTGCCCGTGGTAGGCCGCGAGCATCACCAGCGTGTCGCCGCTCGCGTTCGTGAGGTTGACCGGGACCCCGGCGTCGACGTACTGCGCCAACGCGGTCGCGGCGCCGGTCCGGGCCATGTCGAACAATCGACCGGCCAACTCCTGCACGTCTCCCGGCAGGTCGCCGTCGCGCTCACCGGGATGTTCCTCACTCATGTCGGACGAACCTACGCGGAAACTTCGGCATCTGCTCCCGATGCGGGCATTATGGAACCAATGTCCGACGATCAACCGCAGCCGACACCACAGCCGGAGCGGCGCCGACACGTGTCCGCGCCGGTGACCAGGCGTGCTCTCGCGCTCGTCGCGATCGGCGCGGTGATCGCCGCCATCGCCACCATCTTCGTCTCCGGCGGTTTCGACCGCGGCGAGAAACTGCCTGTTCACACGAGTGGCGTGGGACCGCAGCCCACCGGCGCCGTCGCCGGCGAGGCGTTCGGCTCGGCCACCACCGGCGATTGCCTGACATGGAGCAGCGCCGACGCCAGCGACCTCGAGAAGGTCGACTGCGCGCAGGCGCACCAGTTCGAGGTCGCCACCGATGTGGACCTCAGCCTGTATCCGGGCGTCGAGTTCGGTCCGGGCTCCAAGTTCCCCGGTGTACTGCGCTTCTCCGAACTCCGCGACGAACACTGCGCGCCGGCCGTCAACAACTACCTGGACGGACGGTTCGACCCCAAGGGCAAGTTCAGCGTCGGCCTGATCAATCCCGGCGAGGCCGGCTGGGCCGCCGGCGAACGCACCATCCGCTGCGGCCTGCAGTTCTCCGGTGTCACCGGAACACTGCTGCCCATCGAGGGCCGCGTCGCCGAGCAGGACCAGTCGAAGGTGTGGAACGTGGGCACCTGCATCGGCATCAACCAGAACGTCCCGTCCGATCCCGTCGACTGCGCGCAGTCGCACGCGTTCGAGGTGGTCGGCGTGATCGACCTGGCCAGCCGCTTCCCCGGTGGCATGCCCTCCGTCGAGGACCAGGACAAGTTCCTCGAGGGCGCGTGCACCGAGGCCAGCAACGGCTACCTCGGCTCCCCCGACACGCTGCGTGACAAGACCCTGACGCTGTTCTGGGACAACCTCGACCTCGACAGCTGGCTCGTCGGCAGCCGCAAGATCAACTGTTCGATCGGCAAGGAGGTCGACGGCAGCGGATTCGCGACCATCGTCGGCAGCGCCAAGGGCGCCATCCTCATCAACGGGCAGGCGCCCGTCCCGCCGCCGCCCGCGCCCGAGGGCCGTTCCGTGCCGACCCCGCTGCCCGGCGCCGCGCCGCTCCCCCCGGCCGGGGGCTGACGTGCCGGTGACCATGACGGCCGCTCACTTCGAGGAGCTGGTCTCGGAAGCGCTCGACCTCATCCCGCCTCAACTCGCCGCGGGAATCGACAACGTCGTGGTGCTCGTCGAGCCGCGCAACGACGAGGAGCCGACCCTGCTCGGGCTCTACCACGGCATCGCCCTCACCGAGCGGGACAGCCACTACGGCGGCGCCCTGCCCGACACCATCACCATCTACCGCGACGCGATCCTCGACGTGTGCCACACCGAGGACGAGGTGGTGCACGAGGTGATGGTCACCGTCATCCACGAGGTGGCGCACTACTTCGGCATCGACGAGGACCGGCTGCACGAGCTCGGCTGGGGCTGACCCGTCCCGATCCGGTCGAATTCGAATGGAACCGACCGCTCGCTTTCGGCGTCCAAGCAATCAAGGGACGAGTTTCATCTGCTCGCCCCGGTTGCCATCGACCCCGATTCGAGGAGATACCCGCATGTCGGATCACGTGTTCGTCGACCCTGACGTCCTCCTCGCCGCGGCCACCGAACTCGACGCGCTCGCCGTCCGCCTGCAGGTCACCCTCACCGCGGCGGCACCGGCCCTCACCGTCGCGCCGTCCGGCGCCGAGGAGGTGTCGGTGATGGCGGCCGGGTACTTCAACGGCCTGGCGAACAGCTTCAGCCCGGCGGCCGGGCGCAGCATCGAGGAACTCACCGCCGCCGCCGTGATGCTCCGCGCGCAGGCCGCGACCTACCGGGACGAGGACCAGACGATCGGGACGTCGCTCGCGGCCGGCATGTGACCACGCCGGACCGGGACCTGCCAGCCACATTCGAGGGGAACGAGGAGAACACAGCATGACCACTGGTGTCACCGGAGTCGTCTGGATGCCGCGCGGTGCGACCGTCAATTCGACGACGCTCACCGCGGGCGCGGGGCCCGTGCCGCTCAGCGCGGCGAGCCCGGCGTGGGCCGCGGTCGCGGAGAGCTTCGCCGACGCCGGCGCGACGCTGAACAGGGTGATGGCGGAGCTGCGCACCGGCTGGGAGGGCGTGGCCGCCGAGGCCGCGCTCGGCAGGATCGCCCCGTTCGCCGCGTGGGCCGAACAGACCGCGACGCTCGCCGCGGACACCGCGACCAAGGCCTCCGTCGAGGCCGGCGCCTACACGTCCGCAGCGCTGACCATGCCGAGCCTGCCCGAGATCACCGCGGTCAAGGCAGCCAAGACCGCCGCCTACAGCACCGGCGGCGTGGTCAACGGCTCCGCCGCCGTCGCCGAGGCCGCCGACCGTGCGATGGACATCCGGGCCGGGCTGGTGATGGAGGCGTACGAGGCGGCGTCGAGCATCCTGGCGACACCGGGATCCTTCACGCAGCCGCCGCCGCTCACCAACGAATCCACCGCCGGCCTCGAGTCCCGCGACGCGGGCGAGGTCGCCCGCCGCCGACTCGAGAACGACTTCCGCACCGACCCGGTCGGCACCATCGCCGCGGCGGCGACTGCCTTCGCCCAGAACCCGACCGTCATGGCGGCCGCATCGCAGGTCGGCACGGTCGCGGGCACCGTCTCGGGTGCCACCTCCGCCGCCGCCAACATCGGCGGTGCCGTGCTCGGCGGCGTCGCCGGTGGCGCCCCCGTGGTCCTGAACACGTCCACCGCGCCCACCTCGGGTGCAGCCGGGGCCGCGACCGCCGGCGGCGCCGGCCGGGGGTCCGGCTACACCGCCGCGCGCGCCGCGGGAGTCAGCGGTGGGGCCGGCGG
>NZ_JBFRDL010000040.1:0-67999 GCF_052113525.1 Rhodococcus sp. TAF43 | reverse complement strand
CGCGTCGGCAGCGGTACTGACGGCCCTGACCGGGGTCGCGTCAGCCCAGACCGGCAGCCTCGGGTCTGTCGGGACCGACAGTCTCGGGAACATCGGGACCGGCAGTCTCCGCTCCCTCGGGACTGGCAGCGACGGACCTTCCGAGGTGAACCTGGACGAGGCATTCCCGGGGATGCGGATCAACTTCGACGGCCAGGAGGGGTACTTGGGCAGCGACCTCGGCGACGGCAGGAAGGGGACATCGGGAGTTTGCACGCTGGGGGTCGTCGGCACCGATTCCGCGGGACGCAACGTCGGCATCACCGCAGGGCACTGCAACCCCGGCACCGCGCTCTGGGACCTCAATCCCAAGCACCCGGGCGCGACCCGCGGCGTCGAGAACCTCGAGAACAACCATCCGGTGTTCAACACCCGCACCGCGAACGGCGCAGAACCGATCGGCTGGATCCGCTGGGTGGACGACAACACCTGCGATACCGATCCGATCGACGTCTTTCCGAACGGCGCGAAGTGTGTCCTGAAGGACCCCGTCACGGGCGCGGAGACTCCCGCAGTGGACCACACCGATCCTGACAGCACGACCGACTACATGGTCATCGAGTTCGCGCCGCGCATGCGGTTGACCAGTCAGGTCAAGGACAAAAACGGCCATGAGGTGATGAGCACGACCGGGGACACCAAGTTCAAGATCGACTCGATCTTCCGGGATGCGAGTGGCGCGGTCGCCGTGCCGACGAACCCACAGTACGTGGAGAACTTCGGGTCGTCCTCGGACCGCCGCACCATCGAAGAACGATTCACGGGGTGGGCAGACGATCTTCTGTTCCAGGCCAGCGCCCCTAGTTCCGGCGTAGTCGGCGCAGCCATGGACGGCGGACTGTTCCGCTCGGGCGCGGCATTCGTTCCCGGCGATTCGGGCGGCCCGGTGGCTCTGCGCGGGACGGGACAGTGGGTCGGCATCATCACGGCCGCCGACGGGACCGTGCTGATGCCGTGGGTGAACACGTCGGCGAAGAACATCCTCGCGGATCTCAACCCCCGCGGCGTCGTCGGAAGCGGATTCACGCCGAGCACCAGCTGACACCAGACCTAGTAGGCTCGCAGTCCGTGCGGTACCGGCGATGCGTGCTGCCAGACCCCACACAGGAAGCCGACGGCGATGACCGAACAGCACCAGAACACCTCCCCCGCATTCCAGGCCGGACTCGACGTCCGCACCGAGGTGATGGGCGCCGACTTCGTCGAACGGGCCTTCGAGCGCACCCGCGGCACGGACTCGGAGGACATCCAGGAATTCATCACCGAACACGTGTGGGGTTCGGTGTGGACGCGGCCGGGCCTGGACCGCCGCAGCCGCAGCCTGATCAACCTCGGCATGCTCATCGCGCTGCGCGCCGAGAACGAACTGCGCGGCCACGTGCGCGGCGCGCTGCGGAACGGGCTGACCCGCAACGAGATCGTCGAGGCCGTCATCCACGCGAGCGCCTACTGCGGCGCCCCCGCCGGACTGGCCGCGATGCGCGTCGTGCAGGAGGTCCTCGAGGCCGAACTGGGGCCGCTCAGCGAGGACTGACGGACCGGCCCGCCTTCGCCGCAATATCCAGGGCCGCAAGGTAACCGAACACCAGTGCGGGGCCGATGGTGGCGCCCGGTCCGGCGTACGTGTGCCCCATCACCGGCGCACTGGTGTTACCGGCCGCGTACAGCCCGACGATCACCGAGCCGTCCTCACGCAGGGCCCGTCCCGCGACGTCGGTGACGATGCCACCCTTGGTACCCAGGTCGCCGGGCACCATCTGCGCGGCATAGAACGGCGCCTTGGTGAGCTCACCGAGACTGGGATTGGGCTTGTTGGTGATGTCGCCGTAGTAGTGCTCGTACTTGCTCTCGCCGCGGTGGAAGTCCTCGTCGACGCCGGTGCGGGCGAAGCCGTTGAACTGTCGGACCGTCGCGGCGAGCGTGCCGGCCGGGATCCCGATCTTCTCGGCCAGCGCCTCGACGGTGGACGCCTTGACGATCGCCCCGCTCTCGAGCCACTTGCGCGGCAGCGGACTGCGCGCGGTCACCCCGGCGAACAGGTAGCGGTCGCGGTAGGTCTGGTCGAAGATCAGCCAGCAGGGCAGGTTCTCGCCCGGACCGTCACCCTGACCGAACTCGCCTCCGTACATGCGGTGCGTCGCCTCGACGTAGGGCAGTGACTCGTTCATGAAGCGCTCGCCGCGGTCGTTGACCATGATGCTGCGCGGCAGCGACCGCTCCGCAAGCGCGAACCACGGTCCCCGCGGCAGCGGAATGGACGGGGCCCACCATGCGTCGTCCATGAAATCGATTGCGGCGCCGACCTTCAGACCCGCATTGATGCCGTCGCCGGTGTTGGACGGGGCGCCGATGGTCCAGTCCGCACCGATCGGCGCCCGCTGATACTTCTTGCGCATCTCGTCGTTGGCGTCGAATCCGCCGCAGGCCAGCACGACACCGTGCTCGGCGCGCAGCGTGGATGTCCGACCGCCGGACTCGACCACCACACCGGTGACCTTCCCGTCCTCGACGACCAGGTCGACCAGTCCGGTGTTCAGGCGCAACGGAATTCCGGCCTCACGCACCCCCAGCAGCAACTCGGCCATCAGTGCGCCGCCCATGCCGATGAGCTTCTGCCGGCGCGCCTTGGCCACGAAGGTTCGCATGCCCACCCGGACCATCCGAACCGGCCCGCGCCAGTGCCGCAGTCCGGTGCTGAGCCACCGGTAATCCGACTGCTTCACTACGACGTTCAGCGGAGCCTTGCTGTACGTCGGGTGCAGGGTGCCGAGGTCGGACCCCAGCTTGGCGGCATCGAACGGCTTCGGCTCGCAGGACCGCCCGGTCGACAGGCCGCCCGGCGCCTCCGGGTAGTAGTCCGAATAGTTCTTCACCCACTCGAGATTCAGCGCCGAGTGGTCGATGAGGAACTGCAGGGCTTCGGGGCCACGGTCGATGTAGGTGTCGATCCGGGCCGGATCCACTCCGGGCCCGATGATGCTGTGCAGGTAGGTGCGGGCGGCCGCGACGTCGTCGGCGGGCGCCTCCCGCTTCAGCACGGAGTTGCCGGGGATCCACACGCCGCCGCCCGAACGCGACGTCGAGCCGCCCCAGTACTCGGACTTCTCGACGATGACGACCTTCAGGCCCTGTGCGGCGGCCGTGATCGCAGCGGACATACCGGCCCCGCCGGCACCCACCACGACCACGTCGAACTGTTCGTCCCGTTCCGTCTGCGCTGCCATGACCGCTCCTGATCCGAGTGTGAAATAGAGTGCCCCAAAATCTAGAACACGTTTCACTATTGATCAACGATTTGGCGCAGAAACCTAGCCTGAACTGGCCTTATCCCTTCGGCGATCCGGACTCACGGACTGATATTGACTACCACTCCGGCCCGGGCGCCGTGGCCGAATGTCACACACGTTCAATCCAGCTGAACGTGTGTGACATTCGGCCGGTCGGGGTCAGGCGGTGGGACCGAACTCCTCGAGCATCTCCGTCACCAGGGCCGCGATGGGCGAACGCTCACTGCGGGTGAGGGTGACGTGCGCGAACAGCGGGTGTCCCTTGAGCTTCTCGATGACCGCCGCGACGCCGTCGTGTCGGCCGACGCGCAGGTTGTCACGCTGGGCGACGTCGTGGGTAAGCACCACTCGCGAACCGCTGCCGAGCCGGGACAGCACGGTGAGCAGGACGTTGCGTTCGAGCGACTGCGCCTCGTCGACGATCACGAACGAATCGTGCAGCGAGCGGCCACGAATGTGCGTGAGCGGCAACACTTCCAGCATGCCACGGCTGAGCACCTCTTCCATCACCTCGGGGCTCGCGAGGCCGTCGAGGGTATCGAAGACGGCCTGCGCCCACGGCCCCATCTTCTCGCTCTCGCTGCCGGGCAGGTAGCCGAGTTCCTGGCCGCCGACCGCGTACAGCGGCCGGAACACGACGACCTTGCGGTGGCTGCGCYGTTCGAGCACCGCCTCGAGCCCCGCCGTCAGCGCCAGCGCGGACTTGCCGGTGCCGGCCTTGCCGCCGAGCGAAACGATGCCGACGCTCTCGTCGAGCAGCAGATCGAGTGCGACGCGTTGCTCCGCGGAGCGGCCGTGGAGGCCGAACGCCTCCCGCTCGCCCCGCACCAGTTGCACCCGCTTGTCCGCGGTGACCCGCCCCAGCGCGCTCGACCGTTCGCCCAGCAGTCGGATACCCGTGTGGCACGGCAACTCCCGGGCCTCGTCCAGATCGACGATCCCCTCGGAGAACAGCTGATCGATGACGCCGGACTCGACATCCAACTCGGTCATCCCGGTCCAACCGGACGGGACGACGTCGTGCGCGCGGAACTCGTCGGCGGGCAGACCTACGGCGCCGGCCTTCACACGCAGCGGGATGTCCTTGCTGACCAGCACCACGTCCCGGCCCTCGGCGGCGAGGTTGAGGGCACAGGCGAGGATCCTGGAATCGTTACTGTCCGTGCGGAATCCGACAGGAAGTACCGACGGATCGGTGTGGTTGAGCTCCACCTGAAGGGTGCCGTTCTCGGAGCCGATGGGCACCGGACGGTCGAGCCGACCGAACTCGAGACGAAGGTCGTCGAGCATCCGCAGTGCTTCGCGGGCGAACCATCCCAGCTCGTGATGGTGACGCTTGTCCTCGAGTTCGCTGATCACGACCAGCGGTAGGACCACCTCGTGTTCGGCGAATCTACTGACAGCCCACGGGTCCGAGAGCAGGACCGAGGTGTCGAGGACGTAGGTGCGGACGGAGCTGATTGCGGTCACGTGAGGCTCCTCGTTGTCTGCGTGGCACCCGCGCAAACGTGTTCGCTGGACCGGTCCGAACCTGAGTGTCAATCGACACGAGGGCCGGGCGCCGGCCCTCTCGCACTGACTGCATCAGCCACGATCAGGACCTCCCGTACAGTCAGCTACCCCTGCTGCCTGTTATCCGGGACGCTACGCCTGTCCAGGAGGAGCGCGACGCTCGCGCGCGGCGTGTCGAGTGAACGCCGCGTTAAGACTCGCCATGACGCCGAAACGGCCCGCACCCGAGGAGGGTGCGGGCCGTTCTGCGATCCGAGGGATCAGGCCTTGGGCAGCAGGCCCCAGTTCTCGAGGCCGTCGTACAGCGGGAAGTCCTGCGCCAGCTTGGAGACGCGGGCGCGCAGGGCCGGGACATCGGCGTCGGCGCCATTGGCGAGCGCGGTCGCGATGATGTCGGCGACCTCGGTGAACTCCGCATCACCGAAGCCACGGGTGGCCAGCGCCGGGGTACCGATCCGCAGGCCCGACGGGTTCATCGGCGGACGCGGATCGAACGGCACCGCGTTGCGGTTGACGGTGATACCGATCTCGTGGAGCAGATCCTCACCCTGCTGGCCGTCGAGCTGCGAGTGCCGCAGGTCGACCAGGACCAGGTGCACGTCGGTGCCACCGGTGAGGACCGAGATGCCGTTGCCGGCGACGTCGGCGCCACCGAGACGCTCGGCGAGGATCTTCGAACCGGCCAGGGTGCGCTCCTGACGCGCCTTGAACTCGTCGGTGCCGGCGATCTTCATCGCGACGGCCTTCGCGGCGATCGCGTGCATCAGCGGTCCGCCCTGCTGGCCCGGGAACACCGCCGAGTTGAGCTTCTTCGCCCACTCCTTCTTCGCCAGGATCATGCCCGAACGGGGCCCACCGAGGGTCTTGTGGACGGTGGTGGAGACGACGTCGGCGTGCGGGACGGGCGACGGGTGCAGACCCGCGGCGACCAGACCGGCGAAGTGCGCCATGTCGACCCACAGCTTGGCGCCGATCTCGTCGGCGATCGACCGGAACGCCGCGAAGTCCAGGTGACGCGGGTACGCGGACCAGCCGGCGATGAGTACCTGAGGACGCTCGGCGAGCGCGGTCTCGCGGACCTGGTCCATGTCGACGACGTGGGTGTCCTCACGGACGCCGTACGACGCGACCTCGTACAGCTTGCCGGAGAAGTTCAGCTTCATGCCGTGGGTGAGGTGACCGCCGTGGGCCAGGTCCATGCCCATCAGCTTCTCGCCCGGGTTCATCAACGCCATCAGCACGGCGGCGTTGGCCTGCGCACCGGCGTGCGGCTGCACGTTCGCGAACTCGGCACCGAAGACGTCCTTGGCGCGGTTGCGGGCCAGGTCCTCGACCACGTCGACGAACTCGCAGCCGCCGTAGTAGCGGCGTCCCGGGTAGCCCTCGGCGTACTTGTTGGTGAGCACGCTGCCCTGGGCCTCGAGCACCGCGCGGGGAACGAAGTTCTCCGACGCGATCATCTCGAGAGTGTCACGCTGACGCGACAACTCACCCGCCATCGCGGTGGCGACCTCGGGGTCCAGTTCGGCGAGGGACGCGGTGTTCACGTCGGTGGCAGGCACAGCAGTCATCAGCGAATCTCCAGGCTGGATTGCGGAAGTATCGCTACCAGTCTAAGGACGACCTCGGCCGAGCATCGAGGCGGCTCCGTCAGCGCTCACGACGTCGTCGCGCAGCGCACCCGGAGTGTCGTCGCGCAGCGCACCCGGAGTGAGGGGTTCGTCGAGCAGTCGGCGGAACCGCTCGGACCGTTCGGGACCGACCGGAGCCTGCGCCAGCCAGCCGCCGAGCAGGCGATATCCCTCGACATATGTGCTGATGTACGCGCGCCACAGCGGCGACGACAGGAACCGCAGGCTCTGCCGTGCCCGCTCGGGACTCGACAGCGTCCACCGCTGCAGGAACGCCGCGACGTCGTCGGCACTCGCCCCACGATCGTGGAGCAGCAGCGCGGCGTCCTGTCGCACCGACAGCAGCCCGCTCGACGCGTCCGCGAGTTCTTCCGCCCGCTCGCCGTCGAACCGCAGACCCAGGTCGGCGTAGATCTCCTGCGCCCACGTCCCCCATCCCGCCCCCACGATCGACTCCAGCGCCAGGTCCGCCAGGCCCTCGGCCATCAGGCACTGCGGGGTGTTGASGACGAACAGGGTCTGCTCGAGCTGGCCCGCCCCGACCAGCCCGGCCTCCTTGCGGCAGTGCTCGGTGTGGTGACCGGGATAGGACTCGTGGGCGATGAGGCGCGGCAGGTTCGACATGTGCTGGTCGAGATCGGAGTTGATCGCGACCGTGGAGCGGTAGCCGCCGAGGTAGTAGTTGAACCCGGACCACGGCTTGTCGCCGACCACCTCGTAGTCGACCTGCTCGTGCTCGGGCAGCGCATACTCGGCGCGGACGCGGTCGCGCAGCGCGCTGTTGAACGCCTCGACGCAGTCCTGCAACCGATCCGGCGGGATCCGATCGGCCGCGCGGTTCGCCTCCATGCGTTCGGCGAGGGTGCCCGGACCGGGCAGGACGGCATCCATCCGGCGGTGCGCGTCGCGATAGCGCTCCTCGTCGCCGGGCGCGATCCGCACGTCGAAGTACGCGGCGACCTCGTCGACGAAGCCGATGTCGTCGGCGGCGAACTTGCGCGCCGAGCACTCCAGCGCTGTCAGGTGCGCGTCGAGGAACCTCGTTCGCTCGTCGGTCAGTCCCGCGGAAGGCAGTTCGGCCCGCAGCGCGCGTGCACTACCGACGAGTGTGCGCGGGTCCGGCCGCGGCTCGTTGTCCACCTGACGGCGCAACGCCGGATCACCTGTGTAGGCGTCGACGAAACCCTCCTCCAGGCGGTCGAAACGCAGACCCAGCAGGAGGTATTCACGCACCAGTGTGTCGAGCTCCATGGCGGCTGACACTAGTCGTTTTCGCTGCGAAGTGGACCCGGCGCATCGGCGGTGTGTGGCTGCGAGCACAATCTGCCTCATGCACCTGCCTCCCCCCAGCACGCGCATGCACCGATCGCAGTCGAAGCCGCTCTCTCGAGAGATGCACCGATGGCACGGGTGAGCGAGTCCAGCCCCTACGTCGAGTTCGACCGCAAGCAGTGGCGCAAGCTGCGTAAGTCGACGCCGCTCGTGCTCACCGAGGAAGAGCTCGTCGGGCTCCGCGGTCTCGGTGAACAGATCGACCTCGACGAGGTCGCCGAGGTCTACCTCCCGCTCGCTCGTCTGATCCACCTGCAGGTCGCCGCGAGGCAGCGTCTGTTCGCCGCCACCGCAACCTTCCTCGGCGAGAAGCACCCCGACCGTCAGGTGCCGTTCGTCATCGGTGTCGCCGGCAGCGTCGCGGTCGGCAAGTCGACCACCGCCCGCGTCCTGCAGGCACTACTCGCCCGCTGGGAACATCACCCGCGGGTCGACCTCGTCACCACCGACGGGTTCCTCTACCCCACCGCCGAACTCACCCGCCGCGGCATCATGCACCGCAAGGGTTTCCCCGAGAGCTACGACCGCCGCAAGCTGTTGCGGTTCGTCACCGAGGTCAAGTCCGGCGCGGAAGAAGTTGCCGCCCCGGTCTATTCACACACCTCGTACGACGTCATCCCGGGCCAGTACCACCTCATCCGCCAGCCCGACATCCTCATCATCGAGGGCCTCAACGTGCTGCAGACCGGTCCCCGGCTGATGGTCTCGGATCTGTTCGACTTCTCGATCTACGTCGATGCCCGCATCGAGGACATCGAGGCCTGGTACATCAAACGTTTTCTGGCGCTGCGCAAGACGTCGTTCGCCGACCCCAACGCGCACTTCCACCACTACGCGGCGCTGTCCGACGAGCACGCGACCCTGGCGGCCGAGGACATCTGGAACTCGATCAACCGGCCCAACCTGGTCGAGAACATCCTCCCGACACGTCCGCGTGCCACGCTGGTGCTCCGCAAGGACGCCGATCACACCATCAACCGCCTGCGCCTGCGCAAGCTCTGAGGGTCCGGGTGTCCTTTGCGTCCCCCGTGCGGCGCAAAGGACACCCGAGGTCACAGCGCCGCGTACGCCTGGGCGACGTATTCCTCGGTGCGCGGCGCACCGAGGAGTTGCGGCGTCATCTTGTTCATCACGTACGCGAAGGTCATCCGACGGTCCAGATCGTTGACGACGATCGATCCGCCGTAACCCGTCCACCAGCACACCCGCCCGTCGGGGATCGAGGGATGGATCGCGGGAGCGGGCAGCGCGTACCCGAGCCCGAACCGCAGCGCGGCCCCGAGCACCTGGTCGACGCCGTCGGCCTGGACGTCGAAGACCCGCTCGACGGTCTCGGGTCGCAAGACCTCCACGCCGGAGACGGCCCGCCCGCCGTGCGAGACGACCGACTGGACACGGGCCACCGACCGGGCGTTGCCGTGACCGTTGACGCCGCCGATCTGAGCGCCACGCCACTGTCTGCTCGACGTCTCCGGGATCGGAATCGCCGGATTGGTCATCGTCTTGACGAAGACACTGTCGGCCGGCAGTGCGCCGTAGTCGAATCCGGTGGGCGGCGGCGCAATCAGGGGCGCGACCCGTGCATCCACGTCGGCGGGTGTGCCGATCAGGTAGTCGGCACCGCAGACCTCCGCGATCTCGGTTGCGAAGAACTCGCCGAGACTGCGCCCGGCGATCCGGCGGACCAGTCCGCCGACGAGGTGCCCGTAGTTGGTCGCGTGGTAACCCGACGCGGACCCGGGCTCCCACCACGGCGCCTGCTCGGCGAGCAGGTTCTCGGCAAGGACGTCGTCGCAGATGTCGGCGATCGTCACCGGCTGCTGCCAACCGCTCACTCCCGAGGTGTGCCCGAGGACGTGTCGCACCAGGACACCGTCCTTGCCGTTCGCGGCGAACTCCGGCCAGTACCGGGCGACCGGTGCGTCGAGGTCAAGCAGGCCGCGGTCGACGAGCAGCAGGGCCGCAAGCGTGGTCATGGTCTTCGTCAGCGAGTACGTGTTGACGACAGTGTCCTTGCCCCAGGGGGCGTCGGTATCGACGTCGGCGACGCCACCCCACAGATCCACGACGATCTCGCCGTCACGCACCACGCATACCGACGCGCCCGCATCGGTACCGTCGTCGAGATTGCGCTGCAACAGCTCTCGCAGCCCGGCGTAGCTAGGATCCGCGAACCCCTCGACGGGCGTCACCGCGCCCCCACCGGCACACTCTGCGCCCGCTTCTCCCCGGCAACCATCTCCTTCTTGAGATCCCGGACATAGCGCGCGAAGTCCACCTGAATGGTGTGGCGGGGCGTCTCGTAGTACTGCGCCAGGCTCGCGGCGTCGTCGACCCCGATGATCCGGCGCATCTCGTCGACGGACGGCGGCGCATAGCTGCCGTCGAGCACACCGGCGACGAGCTTGCTCTGCTGCTCGGCGAGATTGACGATCGTGGGCGACGCCTGCGCTAGACCCATGAAGAACAGGTTGTCGACGCCGGGCTGCATGATCCGTTTGAACAGCGGGAACCGGTGCTGCGCATCGGGTTGCAGCGACGGGTCGTCGAAGAACGGGAAGCTCATGTTGTACCCGGTGGCACACACGATCACGTCGGCGGGAATCCTGCGGCCGTCGACCAGGCGGACGTGGTCGCCGTCGAGCGACTCGATCGCCGGAACACATGTCAGGTCACCGGATCCGGCCTTCGCGAGGAAGTCGATGCTCACCGACGGGTGCGCACCGAGGGGCTCGTGATCGGGCTCGGGCAGGCCGTAGTCCTGCATCCGTCCCAGCGACTTCTTGATCTTGCGCCGGGCAATCTTCAGGCCCAGCTTCTTCGGCATCCACGGCGGCATCATCATCTTGTCGGCCGGCTTGCCCTCGCGGTACTTCGTGAGGACCCACACTCCGCGGCGCGCGGAGACCCAGACGTGCTTGCCAATAGACCGGTGCGAGAGTTCGGAGGCGATGTCGAGGGCCGAGTTGCCCATCCCGACCACGACGATGTTCTTGCCGCGCATGTCGATCGGGTCGAACGCATTGAGGTAGTCGTGGCTGTGGATGATCCGGCCGTCGAACTTGCCGGGATACTCCGGCATCCGCGGATCCCAGTGGTGACCGTTCGCGACGACGAGCGCGTCGTAGTTGCGGGTCTCGCCGGTATCCAGCGTGACCGCCCAGGTCCCGTCCGCGTTGCGAACGGCCTTCTCGACCATCGTGTTGAACGTGATGGTCTCGCGCAGACCGAACTTGTCGATGTAGTCACGGAAGTAGCCGTGCATCAGCGAGTGGTGCGGAAAGTGCGGCCAATCCGCCGGCACCGGGAAGTCCTCGAACTGCAACCGCGTCGACGAGGTGTCGATGTGCAGGCTCTCGTAGCACGACGACATGCCCGTCGGATTCTTGTAGTACCAGTTGCCGCCGACGTCGTCGGAGGCCTCGAAGCAGTCGTAGGGAATGCCGTGATCCTTGAGGCGCTTCGCGGTGGTGAATCCCGAGCAGCCGGCACCGATGATGCACACCTTGGGCAGTTGGGGCATGGACGTTCCTCTCCCGCGCTTGATCTGATCTCAAACCTGACAGAACGTGATCTGCGTCATAGAACCGGATTCACTGACACACTGTCAAGCGACAGCTTCCACGGGCCGATGTGGAACGGGTCCGTACGATGCGACCGGAGGTGTGAGGTGAACGAGATCGAGGTCAGGACCGAGGCCGACAGAAGGCCGACACAGCGCGACGAACAGAAACGGATCACCCGACTCCGGCTACTGGACTGCGCGCGCGAACTGTTCTCGGCGCGCGGCTACGCGGCCGTGAAGATCGACGACATCACGTCCGCGGCCGGCTGCAGCCGCGCCACCTTCTACCTGCACTTCACCGGAAAAACCGACGTCCTGCGCAAGATCGGCTCCGAATCGATGGAGCCGCGTGCGGCGTCGGTCTACGCCGACCTCGACGAGGTTCTCGACAGCGGATCTCGCGACGAGTTCGCACGCTGGGTCGGTCGGGCGATCGACTGGTTCGACCGCAACCGCGCGATCCTGCCGGCTTGGGACGAGGCACTGGTGCTCGAACCGGAGTTCCGCGAGGCGGCGCGCGATGCGATCTCGGCACTTCCGGACGCGATGCCGTCGTACCTGGCGCGGTGGGGAGACGATCGCCAACAGGAAGCCCGGCTGCGGATCGAACTACTCGTCACCCAACTCGAACGGTTCTTCACGCGATGGGCAGTGCAGGGCACCATCGAGGTTCCCCGCGAGCAGGCCGCGGAAATCCTCACCGACGTCTGGTTCCCGGCGATGACGCCGCCGGCGCGGTAGCGGTCGGTCAGGCGCCGAACCGGCGATGCCGGGCGGCGTAATCGCGCAGCGCACGCAGGAAGTCGACGCGCCGGAACTCGGGCCAGTAGGCCTCGGTGAACCAAATCTCGGAGTAGGCGCTCTGCCACAACAGGAATCCCGACAGCCGCTGCTCCCCCGACGTCCGGATCACCAGATCGGGATCGGGCTGACCCGACGTGTAGAGGTGACTGTCGATGCCCTCGACGCTCATCGCCTTGACGAGGTCGTCCCCGGCCAGTCCCTCATGGAGTTTCTCGCGGAGCAACGACTGCACCGCGTCGGCGATCTCCTGCCGGCCGCCGTACCCGACCGCGACATTGACGTGTGTGCCGGTGCGCCCGCGGGTGCTCTCCGCCGCTTCCCGCAACCGACGGGCCTGCGCTTCCGGGAGCAGGTCGAGGGTGCCGACGATCTTGACGCTCCAGTTCTGGCCCGCAGCGGAGATCTCCTCGACGACGTCGGTGATGATCTCGAGCAGCGTGTCGAGTTCCTCGGGTTCGCGACGCAGGTTCTCGGTGGACAGCAGGTAGATGGTGGCCATCTCGATATCGGCCGCGTCGCACCAGCGCAGCAGTTCGGCGATCTTGCGCGCACCCATCCGGTGCCCGTGACTGACGTCGGTGAATCCATTCTCCCGCGCCCACCGGCGATTGCCGTCGCACATCACCGCCACATGGCGCGGATGCTGTAAACCGTCGAGACGGCGCAGGAGCCGTCGCTCGTAGATGCTGTACAGCAGGCCGCGCAACTTCACCTGGACATCACCACGAGAAGAAAGACTACGCCGCGAACCCCGCGCACCCGCGACGGCGGTCACAGTGTCGCCTCGGAGACGTTCGCCACCGCTACAGTAGTTACCCTTCCGTAGGTTACGGTTGCGTAGGTTTGGTGGCCCGGACGGTTCCACCAGGCGGAACAACGACAGGGGCACCACATGACGGCACTCGGACTGGACGACCTGCCGGTCAAGCCACGCATGCGTGGCTGGATCCACGCGTGGTCGTTGGTGGTCGCGATCCTGGCGAGCGCCGTGCTGGTCTCGTTCGCCTATGCCAAGGAATCGCCACGTGCCGGCCTCGCCACACTGATCTACAGCGTCACCGTGTGCGGCCTGTTCGCGGTGAGCACCACCTACCACCGCATCCACTGGCACACCGTGCGCGCCCGCACATGGATGAAGCGTGCCGACCACTCGATGATCTTCCTGTTCATCGCGGGCAGTTACACCCCGTTCGGCCTGCTGGCACTCCCGCCGCGCACCGGCGCGATCCTGCTGACGGTCGTGTGGTGCGGCGCCCTCGCCGGGATCGCGCTGAAGATGCTGTGGCCCACCGCCCCTCGCTGGGTCGGAGTCCCGCTCTACCTCTTGCTGGGCTGGGCCATCGTCCCCGTGGCCGGAGATCTCGTCCACGAGGCCGGCGTTCTGCCCCTGGTCCTGCTCGCGATCGGCGGCGTCCTCTACAGCGTCGGCGCCATCCTCTATGCCACCAAGTGGCCCAACCCGTGGCCGCAGACGTTCGGCCATCACGAGTTCTTCCACGCCGCCACCGCGGTCGCGGCGCTGTGCCACTTCGTCGCGGTCTGCCTGGTCGTGTTCGGGTAGAGGGATTACCCAGATTCCCCTTTGCGGAGAATGCGCGGAAGGTCCCCGAAACACCCCGAGATCCGGGTTCACCTGCTTACCCTGGGCGGATCTGACCTGGGAGGGACCGTTGTGACGACGACCGAGCGAGAAGTGGGTGGCATCACCCGGCTGGCACCGCAGGATGCCGACTTCGTCTACCACGAGGGCGAGAACCACATCTCGAACTCGACGGGCATCTATTTGTTCGACACCACCGGCGAGGCCGCGCCGATCACACAGGCCGAGGCTATCGAGTGGATGCGCCCGCGCCTTGGCTACAGCGGAGTCTTCACCCGACGTCTGCGGCACATTCCTCTGGCGCTGGACTATCCATTCTGGGTTCCGGACCCCACCCTCGATCTCGCACAGCACGTGATCGTCGAGCCGGTCGACGGGCCGGGATGGGATGCCCTGCGACACCACATCGCCCGATTCTCGGGCAAATCACTCGACCTCACCAGGCCGCCGTGGAAGCTGCATTTCCTCACCGGTGTTACCGGCATCGACGGACTGCCCGACCGGATGACCGTCGCGGTCCTGCGCTGCCATCACAGTTCCGGGGACGGCCTGGCCGCCCGCGACCTGGCGTTGCGCATCTTCGGTCGCTCGGAGACTCACCCGCCCGTTCCGACGACGTCGGCGAACTGGTTCACGCCCGCAGAATTCGTCAAGGCCATCGGCCGGCTCCCCCAGCAGTGGCGCGACTTCCGCCAGGGGCTCACGACGTCGGGCGAGGCGGCGCGCCGAGTCACCGAACAGGTCGAGGCCGGCACGATCGCCCCGGCACCGCCACGGCGACCCGCAACCCGCTTCAACACGGCCATCACCCCTGACCTCACGTTCGACGTCGTGAGCTTCCCGCCCGAGGACATCCGCGCCGTGCAGGCAGCGGTCGAGGGCGTCACCTTCAACGACGTTCTCCTGGCTACGATTTCCGGCGCTCTCGCCGCCTACCTGGCCGAGAAGGGCGAAACCCCGCCGAGTTCTCTATCGACGCTGGTGCCGATGTCGCTGCGAGGCACTCGCCCCGGCGTGGCCGACCATCCGGACGGGAACCGTGCGAACCATCTCGCGCTGATGGCGGTGGATCTCCACACCGATATCGACGACCCGGTGCAACGACTCCGAGCCATCAACGCATCGGTCCGCGCCGAGAAGGAGCGGCACCGGAACCCGGATGTCCAGGAAGCCGCGTCCAGGATCGACACATCGCCGGCCTGGCTCCTGAAGCTCGTCATAAGCCTGATGGGTCTACGCAAACAGCCCGAGGGAACCGTCGAAACCATCAACACGATGGTCAGCAACATCCCATGGACCGGTAACGACATGGTCCTGCGCGGTGCGCCTCTCGTCAAGAGCTTCGGCATTCTCGGAATCATCGACAAGGTCGGACTGAGACATCTGATCGTGTCGCACCACGGCGACGAGATCGAGATCTCGTTCTGCACCGACACCGCGATGATGCCGGACACCGATCGTTACAAGGCCCTCCTCACCGAGTCGTTCCGCGCACTGGTCGAGCGCGCAACGCTCCCAGAGACCGAAGGACCTTCCTCCGATTCCCGAGAACTTTCTCGAAACCGACCCGCCATCCCGTGACACGTTGTTACCGTTCGTTTGATCACAGGCAATCCGCTCGTGATACACGGAAAACCGGTGTGCGATCCGAATTGCGTGCGGGATTCGGTACCGGGCAACACATAACGTCTTCAGGAGGCACAAATGGGTTCACTCGAAGGACTTATGGGAGCGATCTTGGGAAACGGTGGGCTCAACTCCMTCGCGGCCGATGGCCTGCTTCCCGCATTCCTCGGCTCCGCTCAGACCAGCATCACCGATGCCCTCGGCTCGCTGGGTGACCTCGTCACCATCGGCTTCGGCTCGATCGACAGCTTCTCGGCGCCTCCGGCCAAGGGCTAATAGCTGAACCGGGCCTACCAACCCCGCGATTACTAGCCGCGGCGGGCAGCATCGAGTGATACGGCCCGCCTCGATCCAGCTTTGACAATCGCTCGGAATCGTCTGATCTAAGGAGAGTCATGGGATCCATCTACGAAGTACTCGGAAATGTGACCGGGAGCCTGAGCGCGCAGATCATGAAGGGCATCGGGTCCCTCTTCACGCTGAGCGGCTACCCCGACGGACTGCCGAAGCAGTAAGACACTGGTGCCCTGGGCACCTCATCGGGGCTCGCGCTGTGTGCGCGGGCCCCGATTGTGTCTGTACGGCACCGGAAATGCATGGCGACGGACCCACGGGGAAGCAATCGCCTGCAGGACCCGAGCCGCACCGACCTCCGTCCCGCAGCCTCCCACTCGTGGAGGGATACTGCGATGAGAACTTGCATGCACTCGTGACCGATGATCGCACGGCCACCAGGCATCTGAACGCGTCGAGCTGGGGAGATCGAACAAGTATGCAGCGGAAGAATATTCGAGCACTGTCCGCGGGACTGCTGACTGTAGGACTCCTCACGGCGCTTCCTTCAGTGGCAGCAGCCGAACCCGAGATCGGGACGGTCGTACCGGAATACGTCCAGGTGGCCGCGGACGCGCAACCGTCGATCACCAGCATCACGACGGTGGACGATCGACTACTACTTCTGCAGGTCGCGTCTCCGGCTATGCGCCGCGAAGTGCCGGTCAACGTGCTGCTGCCCGCCGAGCGGAGTCAACCCCGCGGTGCGCTCTACCTCCTCGACGGCAACTCCGGCCAGGTCGAGAGCAGCAACTGGCTCGATCGAACCAGGGGCAACGCGGAGGACTTCTTCGCCGACAAGAACGTCAATGTCGTCCTACCGGTCGGCGGTACCGGAACTCTCTTCACCGACTGGACCCAGGACCACCCGAAGTTCGGGCGGACCCAGTGGGAGACGTTCCTGTCGAAGGAACTGCCCCCACTCATCGATGCCCAACTTGACACCAACGGCCGCAACGTCATCGGCGGAATCTCCTCCGGGGCACAGGGAGCCGTGATGCTGGCCGCACGCGAACCACAGCTGTACGACGGAGTCGTCGGCTACAGCGGCTGCTACGTCACCGACGGTCCCGTCGGGCGCGCGCTGACCGATCTGGTCGTGCTCAACGGCATGGCCAACTCCGAGATGATGTGGGGCCCGGAGGGCAACGACGTCTGGCGTGAACACGATCTGTTCCGCAACGCGTCCGCCCTCGCCGGGAAGAAGGTGTATCTCTCGTCCGGCAACGGACTACCCGGCCCTCACGAATCCCTCGACCAACAGGGCATTCAGGACCGGGTCGTCGTCGGCGGACTGCTCGAGGCCGGCTCCAATCTGTGTACCGACCAACTGGCGCAGGCTCTTCGAGACGCGGGCGCCGACGTGACCCGCAGTGCCCAACCGGTGGGTGTGCACGCGTGGCCGTACTGGCGCGACGAACTCGGTCGCTCGTGGCCCACCATCGAGGCGGCTCTTCGATAGCCACCGATCGACCATTTGGTGTTACCCGGACGAACCGACCAGTCGTTGTTACAGTCGACTGGCACGCGCAATTGCTCGTGCAGAACTCGGCACTCGCATTACTGTCGGGAGCTCGACAGCAGTGTGTTGCCGCAACCTGTCGGGAGTAGATATGGGTTCCTTAGCGGACATCTTCGATTCCATCCAGTCGATCGAACTGGCGGGAAACACGGTCAAGACCATTCTCGATTGGCTCGGCGACATCGTCACGAGCAGCGAGGCCTGACCTGGCCCGCGGTCCTGCCCTGATTCGAATCATTCGACTGGCAGAGCCTCCACGAGGCCTGCATCTACCTGGAGGTAAGACATGAGTTCGCTCGCAGACCTGATCAAGATTCCCGTCATGAGCCTCGACGCTCTCGGCGTGGGAGTGCTTCAGTCGCTCCGTAACTTGATCGATTACGCCGGTCTCGCACTGAGCTGAGGCACGTCGCAACTTTCAAGACTCCGTGAGTGCGATTCCAGGGGCCCGTGCGTCCATGCGCGGGCCCCTGGCGCATTCACCTCGTCGACCCAAGAGCGACGTCGCCCCTTCGGTCGCGCGGGCATTCCCCGACCCGACGAACGGGCAAGTGATCAAATATTTGTTTGAAGTGGCAGAATTCGGCGCTCCCCCGGCATTTTGCACCGCGAAACCGCGTCGATCAGATTCACCAAATTCACCACACTGGCATCAATGGGTTGCTACCTTCACTCCGGTCACAAGCACATGCTTGCGATTGAACATAGACGCATGCCCGCACACAGCTGCGGACAATTGCGCCACCCGCATTCACGTTAGGAGAGTTACATGGCTTCGATCGAGGACATCTTCAAGGGACTCGGCTCGCTGGACGCGCTCCAGGGCCTGTTCACCACGATCACCGGTTCGGTCGCGGGCATCTTCAACAGCTGACGCTGTCGACACGAACGCCCCGCTCCCACTGAGGAGCTTCCCCACCGTGTAGCGCGGCCCGGCCGCACTACAACCCTTATGGAGGCAATCCATGGACTTCGGATCGATCACCGGTCTCATCGCAATCCCCGTCGGCAGTGCCGACACCATCATCAGCGGCTACATCGATGCCGCCAACGGCGCCATCGCCGGCCTCACCAACTGGTTCAACGGCGTCACCGGCAGCCTCGGCTCGTAGAACGCTGATCCCATCCAGGGATCGAACCGGGGCCCGTGTGGAATACCACACGGGCCCTGCACGTTTCAGCGCTCTTCGACCGAATCCCGCAGATCATCGACCCCGGTCACCGGCCGGTCGCACACGAAACCCCGGCACACGTAGGCCGTCGGTGCACCGTCGATCCGAGGCCGATCGGCCAGCAGCGGAGCCGAATCCGGTGGGCCCGCGATCACCACGGCACCGCCGGGCGCCAGTCGTCGGGCCGCTTCGGCCAGGTCCGACGGCGCCATCTCTGCCACCGCGATCTGGATGGGCCCCCGCACCGACGCCTCCGCGACCGCGAGCCAGTGCCCCGCCGAACGCGGCGCGCGCTGCAGGACCACCGCCGCACGGGCCAGCGAATCCTCCGCGGCCGCTGCATACTTCGACGACCGGTCCGCCTCCACCAACGCCGCCGCGGTCAGCAGCGCCTCCGCGATCGCCGACGCCCCCGACGGCGTCGCCCCGTCGAGAGGATCACGCGGTCGGGCCACCAGCGTTTCGGCGTCGTCCGCGGTGTCGAACCAACTGCCGGCCTCGTCGCGATCGGCGAAGCGCTCGATCGCGGTGTCCAGCAGGGACGTCGCCGCGTCCAGCCACTCGGCCGCCGCGGTCACCTGGTGCAGCGCGAGCAGCCCCGTCGCCAGGGCCGCATAGTCCTCGAGGATCCCGGCGGGCTCCCCCACCGCGCCGGCGAGCGACGCGCGCCGCAGACGTCCGTCCACCAGATGCGTCGTGAGCAGGACGCGGGCGCACTCCTCGGCCGCGCGGACCCACTCCCACCGTCCGAACGCCGCACCCGCCTCGGCCAGCGCCGTGACGGCCAGCCCGTTCCACGCCGTGACCACCTTGTCGTCACGGCCGGGCTGCGGACGTCGGGCACGCGCGGCGAGCAGTCGGGCCCGGACCGCCGCGAGGCGCCGGCCGTCGGACGGGTCCACCGGCAACTGCAGGACCGATGCACCCCGCTCGAACGTCCCGACGTCGGTCACCGCGAACACCTCGGCCGCCCATGCGCCGTCCTCGGCACCGAGGACCTCGACCAACTGGCCCGGCGTCCACGAATAGGTGAGCCCCTCCTCGCCGTCGGTGTCGGCGTCGAGCGCCGACGCGAACGCCCCCGCGGCGGTGCGCAGGTCGCGCAACAGGAACTCGACGGTCTCCTCGGCGACGCGGTACGCAAGCTCGGATCCGGTGCGGCGAGCGAGGTGCCCGTAGAACCGCAGCAGCAGCGCGTTGTCGTAGAGCATCTTCTCGAAGTGCGGAACCACCCACTCCGCATCCACCGCGTAGCGCGCGAAACCCCCGCCGAGCTGGTCGTATATTCCGCCGCGCGCCATCGCGTCGGCCGTGCGCTCGACGGCACGCAGCGTCGGCTCGGCCCCGCTGCGCTCATACGAGCGGAGCAGACCCTCGAGCAACATGGACGGCGGGAACTTCGGCGCACCACCGAATCCGCCGCGTTCGCGGTCCTCGTCGCGCAGGATGCTCGCGACCGCGCCCGACAGCAGCGGGACGTCGACCGGCACCCCGCCGAGCGGCAACGCACCGGCGCTGCGGCGCAGTTCGGCCACCACCGACGCCGCTGCGTCGTCGACGTCACCGCGCCGCGTCAGCCAGGTGTCGGTGATCGCGTGCAGCAGTTGGGTGAACGACGGCATCCCGCCGCGCGGCTGCGCCGGGTAGTAGGTGCCGCAGTAGAACGGGCTGCCGTCCGGGGTGAGGAAGCACGTCATGGGCCAGCCGCCCTGACCCGTCATCGCGACCGTCGCGTTCATGTAGACCGCGTCGAGGTCCGGGCGTTCCTCCCGATCGACCTTGATGCACACGAAGCTCTCGTTCATCACGGCCGCCGTCTCGGGGTCCTCGAACGATTCGTGCGCCATCACGTGGCACCAGTGGCACGCCGCGTACCCGATGGAGAGCAGGATCGGCACGTTGCGTTCCCGCGCCCACTCCAGGGCCTCCGGCCCCCACTGGTGCCAGTGCACCGGATTGTCTGCGTGCTGACGCAGATACGGACTGGTCGCATCGCCGAGCGTGTTGCGCTCGCGCGGCCCCGGCCCGGTCACGGAAGTCCTAGCTCGCCGGTTTCGCGGGCGGATCGTGCTTGGCCTGCGGGTCCTCGTCCGGCCGACTCGGCTCGACGACCTCGGCGATCGCAGCGCCGCGGTCCGTGCCCTCGTCCGCCGCCTGATCGGCCTCGGGATGCTCCGGCTCGAAGTCGTCCGGCAGCTTCCGCAGCTGCTTGTTCATCGAGCGGATGAGCAGAACGGTGCCGATCAGCAGCGCCACGATCAGGACGAGCCCCAGCGGGGATGCCTTGCCGAACTCGGGACCCTGCGGGCTACTCGGGGTGCTGGTCCCCTGCGCCAGCAAGTCCCAGGCCAACGTCGTCATCACTACTGCTCATCCTCCACAATGCCCGCGAACAGGTCGTTCTCCGGGATGGCGGTGTGCACCCGGGTCTTGGCCAACTCGAACTCCTCGGTGGGCCAGATCTTCTGCTGAATGTCGAGCGGGACCGCGAAGAACGACCCGTTGGGATCGATCTGCGTCGCGTGGGCCCGCAGGGCGTCGTCACGCTGCGGAAAGTAGTCGCCACACGCGATCTGCGTCGTGACGCGCGCCATCAAGTCGCCCTGCTCGGTCTTCCACTTCTTGAGCCACTCGGCCATCGGGAACTCCTCCCCGCGGCGCTCGTACTCCTCCTGGAACTGCACCAGGCGCTTCCGGATGAAGCCGTGCGAGTAGTAGACCTTCTGCACTTCCCACGGCTCGCCCGCGTCGGGGAACTGCTCGGGGTCGCCGGCCGCGTCGTAGGCGGCCATCGACACCTCGTGGCACTTGATGTGGTCGGGGTGTGGGTAGCCGCCGTTCTCGTCGTACGTGGTCATGACGTGCGGCCGGAACTCGCGGATCACCCGGACCAGCGCCTCGGTGGGGATCTCGAGCGGTTCGAGCGCAAAGCAACCCTCGGGCAGCGGCGGCTTGGGGTCACCCTCCGGCAGGCCGGAGTCGACGAACCCGAGCCACGTCTGCTGCACACCCAGGATGCGCGCAGCCTCGGCCATCTCCTCCTGCCGAACCTCGTGCATCCGTTCCCGGATGCCCGGGACGTCCATCGCCGGGTTGAGGATGTCACCGCGCTCGCCACCCGTGAGGGTCACGACGAGTACCTCGTTGCCCTCGGCGGCGTAACGGGCCATCGTCGCCGCACCCTTGCTCGACTCGTCGTCGGGATGGGCATGAACGGCCATGAGTCGGTATCCGCTCACGTGTGTCTTCACCTCAGCTTCGCGTGTCACCGGCGTGGCGTGTCGCCTGCAGTCGTCGACCACTACCACTCGTCGGTCGTCGTCGTCCTTCCCCTATAGTTCCACCTGACACATACGACCGTCTGTCGTACCCCCGCTACGCGCGGCAAAACGGCGACTCCGACGGCCGTGCAGAGCACCACCACCGGCGAGAGCAGAGTGATGAGCAGTACGCCTTCCCCGGACCGCTACGGGTCCACCCGCCGCACGTCCGGCCCCATCCCCTGGGCCAAGTGGATTCTCACCGGTCTCGTCGTCCTCGCCGGCGTCGGCCTCGCGTACATCGCCTACACCAAGTTCGCCGTCAAGGAGATCGAGGGCGAGCAGGTCGCGTTCGACGTCGTCGACCAGACGACGATGAACATCCGATTCACCGTCACGCGCGACGACCCGTCCGAGCCCGCCGTCTGCATCATCCGTACCCGCTCCAAGGACGGCTCCGAGACGGGCCGCCGCGAGGTGTACGTCGGGCCGTCGGACTCGGGGACCGTCGAGATCACGGCCCCCGTTCGCGCATCTCAGCCGCCCGCTATGGGCGATCTGTACGGCTGCAGTCTGGACGTTCCGGACTACCTTCACGCAGGCTGACAAGTGGACCGATCGGTCTTCGTTCGGATCGGTCGATACCCCTCATCGTGCTAAAATGAGTCAATACACGGTTCCACTCGGAGCCGTGTATTGCTGCATTGACGGCAGGACGAGTCTGCTCACGAGATGGGCGAGCCGGGGTCTTCGCCACCGGACATTCGCTACGGACGAGAGCGGCCCTGCCCGTTGATCGCTGCTGTTCGCAGTGATCTGCCGAGGGAGTCCACCCGGACTTCAACTACAAGGGAGTGATCGAGAATGACCGAGACCCAGGTGACCTGGCTTACTCAGGAGTCTCACGACAGGCTCAAGAATGAGCTCGACCAGCTCATCGCCAATCGTCCGGTCATTGCCGCCGAGATCAACGAGCGTCGCGAAGAGGGTGACCTCAAGGAGAACGGCGGCTACCACGCCGCTCGCGAGGAACAGGGCCAGCAGGAGGCGCGCATCCGCCAGCTGCAGGAGCTGCTGAACAGCGCGAAGGTCGGCGAGGCCCCCACCCAGTCCGGCGTCGCACTGCCCGGCTCGGTCGTCAAGGTCTACTACGACGGCGACGAGACCGACACCGAGACCTTCCTGATCGCGACCCGCGAAGAGGGCGCCCGCGATAACGCACTCGAGGTCTACTCGCCGAACTCCCCGCTGGGCGCCGCGCTGCTCCAGGCCAAGGTCGGCGAGACCCGCGAGTACACCCTGCCCAACGGCAGCCTGATGAAGGTCACCCTCGTCAGCGCAGAGCCGTACCACGCCTGATACAGGCGCACAGACGCAGAACCCCGGCCGAGGATTCCTCGGCCGGGGTTCTCTCGTTTCAGCTCCGGAGCAGGGAGTGCGCGCCGAGGAACTCGACCAGCGCCTCGGGTTCGGGATGCTCGGCGAGCAGCGCGACCAGGTCGTCCGCGGCGGACGCCTCGACCGGCTCCATCCCACCGAGCGCGAGCAGCGTCGCCGATCCGGTCGGCAACAGTCGGGCGCAGACCACTGCCCCGACGTTCAGATCGCGACCGGCACCCTCGTGCGTGACCTCGACGGTGTCGTCTCCGCGCAGGTCCTGCAGCGTCACCACGTCGTCGGCCGCGGCGACCACGGTGTACACCGACCGCCGGGTGCGCACCCACTGCCCGGCGAGCTCGAGTTCCTCCGCCGGCAGCAACGCGCCGCGCCGACCGACGAACAACTCGAACAGGCCGCCCTCGAACAGCGCGACATCGACGGCCGGTCCGCCCTCGATCGCACGCAACAGTTCACCGTCGTCCGCCCCGGGCGCCGCATGGATCTCGGCGAGATCCAAGAGGATGTCGAACAGTTCCGGGGACCGCATGAACAGCTGTGCCTTGCTGTACAGCCATGCCGCCCGGTCGTCGGAGGTCAGCTCGGACCGACCGAGGTGGCACGCCTTGTACTTGCGGCCCGATCCGCACCAGCAGCGGTCGTTGCGTCCCAACTCGGGGTGCTCGCGCGGCGCGAAGCGTTGCAGCACGTCGTGCAATGCCTCCGATTCCCCGCCCTCGATCCGGCCGAGCAGTGACTGCGCGCGGGTGACGTCGCCGCCGTCGGCGGCGAGCAGTGCGAGGTCGAAGATCGCGGGGATCCAGTCGGGATCGTGGGAGAGAGCCTCGTCGTAGTACGACCGCGCGGCCAGGACGTCGCCGAGCCGGTCGGCGGCCTTACCCGCCAGCCAACAGGCCGCGGCCTTCGCACGACGCGGCGCCAGGTCCACGAGTCCGACGGCCACCGCGTGCAGCGCCTCGGTCCGGTCGTCGAACTCGCTCACCAGTTCCAGCGCGGCGGCGGCCACCACCGGATCCGACAGCAGCACGAACGCGTCGACGTCGGCGGAGATCTGTTCGTGCGCATAGGTTCTCGGATCGGCACCGAGCGCCGCCTGCTCCTGCGTCTGCCGCACCAGGTTCAGGAACTCGACCACTGCGCGGGCCTCGTCCGGGTGCAGTTCGTGCTCGCGTGCGACCATCCCGATCTGCACGGCCAGGCGGTGCGTGGCGAAATCGAATCCGCGCACCGCGAGGTAGTCACCGTCACGCACGTAGCCGGCGGCGTCGATCAGCTCGGCGAGTGGGACGGTGGGGGCGACGAACAACGCCGGGTCGTCGATCATCAGCTGCCAGACCAGGGCGTCCAGGTGCTCGGCGGCATCCTCGGGCACGATCCGGCGCAGGGCCGCGGTGAGGTCGGGCGCGGAAGCCGGTTCGCCGGTCACCCTTCGCAACTCCAGCCCACCGTCGACGGCGGTGATCGCGACGAGGTCCCCCGCCGCGTAACCGGCCAGAGCCCCCGGCTCGAGCAGCAGCCCCTCGTCGTACAGGAAATCGGGATCGGTGACACCCCGCTCCGCGAAGACGTCGTCGTCCAGCCCTTCGAAGACCACACGGAACCCCTGCTCGGAGTCGAATGCAAAGGCAGTCAGCGGCGTCAGGTCGGGGTTGGCGTCGAGGATGCCGGCGGCGATCTCCGCATCCGTGAGCCGATGGGTCAGCGTCCGGCCCTCGAGGAGCGGACCGAGCGCAAGGTTCCGCCCATCGGGGAGGAAACCGAGATCGTAGTCGTCGAGTGCCTCGACGACGTCCTCCATCTCGCGGGCGGAGCCGTACCCCGCGTCGGCCAGACGCCGCCCCCACTCCTCGGTGGTCAGCGCTCCGTGCTCACGAAGAATGGTCATCGCGGCGTCGGCGATGCGGTCACGGGGATCGGGCTCGGTCACGGGGATCGATCGTATTCGATTCCCGTGACCGCGAATGCCACGCCGAGGCGCGGACCGTCACATGACCCGGCGTGCCTTCATGTCGCCGAAGACCGGCCCGACCTTGACGACATCGCCGAAGGTCGGGGCGTGGACCATCATCCCGTTGCCCATGTAGATGCCGACGTGTCCGGGGCCCCCGGCCTGCCAATTACCGAACACCAGATCGCCGGGTTGCGCCGCGGCCATCGGGATCTCGGTGCCGACCCCCCACTGCGTCTCCGACGTGCGCGGCAGTGCGACCTTGCCGCCGCTGGCGGCGAACACCGCGAACGACGTCAGACCCGAGCAGTCGAAGCCACCCATCGACGGTCCGCTGATATTGCCGCCGCCCCACACGTACGGCAGACCGAGGTAGCGCATCGCGAGCTGCACGACCGCGCCCCCGATGCCCGACGTCGGGAGAGTGATGTTGCCGAGGTCGAGGTTCGCGAACGGCGACAGCAACTGCTCGAACTGGCCCTCCGACGCGCGGATCTTCTGCACGTACGGCCCGCTCTGGTCGGCCGCGTCGTCGACACCCGACGGCACACCACCCGCCTTGCGCACCGCGCGGGTGCCGGCGTTGAACGCGGCGAGCGCGAGATCGAGGGTGTCGCCCTGGACCAGGCCCTCCTGCTTCCACGCGTCGACCTGCGCATAGTTGTCGCACAGCATGTGTCCCGCGGCCATCACCGAGTCGGCGACACCGAGGATGTCGGCCGTGCCGTCACCGTCGGCGTCCTTGCCGTACTTGGCCCACTCGCTCGGCATGAACTTCGCGGGACCACGCCCACCGGCGAGCGAGACCGGAGCCGTCGGACCGTAGCGGAAGTCGTTCTCCACCGAGAACAGCGCCGCGAGGGTGGGCGCCTTGACGCCCCCACAGATCTCGCCGGCCTGACGCAGCCACGGCGCGAACACCGCGATCGAACCGACCTGCCCGAGGAGATTGCCGGGCGGGAGTACCGCCGACAGCGACGGCAATGTCAGACCGCCGACACCGGGCAGCGTGATCGTGGGAGCGGTGTTCGCGCCGACAGCGGGAGGGATCACGGTCGGCACCGCCGCGGGGGGTGTGGCGACCGGCGGGGCAGGTTCGGGCGCGGGAGCCTCCGGCGTCGGGACCACATCGGTGGACGGCAGCGAGTCGGGGGCCTTCGGAGCTTCGAGGGCGGGTATCACCCTGACGAGATCGGTCGCCGCCTGCTCCMGCATTTCGGGTGGGAGCAGTGCGACGATGCTGTTCACCGGTTCCACGAGCTGCGGCGCGGACTGCACGGCGGCGGGCGCTTGTGGGGCTTCGGGAGCCGGGTCGGGTGTTGCGTTCGCAACCGCGGGGAACGCGACACCTGTTACTGCTGCGACAGCCACGATCGCGGCTGCGGGCTCCCATGTCATACACCGCTCCTGGGGGTCGTGCTTGTCCGAGGACTCACGGTAACGGGCAAACAGACTGCCGCGGGCGGGATTCAGGAAACCCTCAGTGTTTCGCGCACTTGTCGTCGACCGGTGTTCACCGAACACGACGACAAGTGCGCGAAACGCGAGATCAGCGCGGGATCAGCCGAGCGCCTGCTCCACATCGGCGAGCAGATCGGCCGCATCCTCGATACCCACGGACAGGCGCACCAGATCCTCCGGCACCTCCAGCGCGGAGCCCGCGGTGGACGCGTGCGTCATCGCGCCCGGATGCTCGATAAGCGACTCGACGCCGCCCAGGGACTCGGCGAGCGTGAAGATCTGGGTGCGCGAGCAGAAGTCGAGCGCGGCCTGCTTGCCACCCTTCAGTCGCACCGAGATCATGCCGCCGAAGCGCCGCATCTGCTTGGCCGCCACCACGTGGCCGGGGTGCGACTCGAGGCCCGGGTAGATGACCTGGGAGATCGCGGCGTGGCCRGTGAGCAGATCGACGATCTTCTCGGCGTTGTCGCTGTGCCGTTCCATGCGCAGCGCGAGGGTCTTGATGCCGCGCATCGTCAGGAAGGCGTCGAACGGTCCCGGGACCGCACCCGCGCCGTTCTGCAGGAACGCGAACTTCGTATCCAGTTCCTCGTCGTTCGTCACGAGCGCGCCGCCCACGACGTCGGAGTGTCCGCCGATGTACTTCGTCGTGGAGTGCAACGCGATGTCCGCACCCAACTGCAACGGCTGCTGCAGGTACGGCGACGCAAAGGTGTTGTCCACCACCAGCTTTGCCCCGGCGGCGTGTGCCACCTCGGAGATGGCGGCGATATCGCCGATGTTGAGCAGCGGGTTGGTGGGGGTCTCGACCCACACCAGCTTCGTGTTCGGCCGGATCGCGGCGCGGACGGCGTCGACGTCGGACACCGCGGCGGGGGTGTACTCGATGCCCCACTGGGTGAAGACCTTGTCGATGAGCCGGAACGTGCCGCCGTAGGCGTCGTTCGGGATCACCAGGTGATCGCCCGGGCGAAGCATCGACCGCAGCACGCAGTCGGTGGCCGCCATCCCCGAACCGAACGCCCGCCCGAACGTGCCCGACTCGAGCGCCGCGAGGTTCGCCTCGAGGGGGCGACGGGTCGGGTTGCCGGTGCGCGCATACTCGAAGCCGCCGCGCATCCCGCCGACGCCGTCCTGGGCGAAGGTGGAACTGGCGTAGATCGGCACGTTGACCGCACCGGTCTGCGGGTCGGGCTCGTACCCCGCGTGGATGGCCTTGGTGGAGAAACCGCTGGAGAATCCCTGCTCGCTCATGGCGACCAGCCTAGCGACCCGGGCCGCCGCACCCGTCCTCCGGCCGTCGGCCCACCCGCCTCAGTTCGACATGGCCGCGCCGACCGCGAGAACGACCTCCACGGCCTGCTCCTTCGACACGTCCGCCCCGTCGGGAACGATGAGGAGAATCTGCGCGCCGGGCAACGACAACGCCACATCGCGACCACCCAGTGGGGTCGAGACGTAGCCACCCAGCCGTTCCGCGGCAGGAGACGACACGAACCTGTCGGGCCGCTCCTTCGCCATGTAGTCCCGGGTCCGGGCCAGCTGTTCGGCGGTCTGGTCCACGGAGTTGACGGAGACGGTGACCGCCTTCGTCAAGCCCCCGGCACCGGACTGGTTGAACCAGCACATGGTCGATCCGCCGTCGACCGAGGGAGTCCGGTCCAACCGGTAGCCCTTCAGCACGCCCAGCACCGGCTTCTCGATCTCGGCGCACGTCGGCGGCTTCGACACCTGGACGGCAGCGCCGCCCGGCACCCGCGGCTCGGTCGCCGGCGACCCCGAATCGCTGTCGGGCGGTCCCGCCACGACCATGCTGTCGCCCTGTGCCTGCGGCGTCCCCTCGATCGTGCTCCCGCACGCCGAACCCGACATCACCACCGCCGCAAGACATGCGGCAGCCCCCACTGCTCTCCCCCATTGCATGCCGAGAGCGTAACCGAGCCCCGAAACGGGAGAATCCCCGACGGTGGCCGTCGGGGATTCTCCGTGAAACTCGCGGCGTTACGCGCCGGCGCTGAGGAAACCGAGCAGGTCGTGCCGGGTGATCACGCCGACGGGCTTGCCGTCGTCGACCACCATGAGCGCATCCGTGTCGCCGAGGGCCTTCGTCGCCGACGACACCGGCTCGCCCGCACCGATCAGCGGGAACGGCTTGCTCATGTGCTTCTCCACCGGGTCGGCGAGAGCGGCCCGGCCCTCGAAGACCGCACTGAGCAGGTCGCGCTCGGATACGCTGCCCGCGACCTCGCCCGCCATGACGGGCGGTTCCGCGCCGACGACCGGCATCTGCGAGACGCCGTACTCGCGCAGGATCTCGATCGCGTCGCGCAGGGTCTCGGACGGGTGCGTGTGCACGAGGTCCGGCAGCTCACCGGACTTGCCGCGCAGCACGTCGCCGACGGTCTGCTCGCCGGTCGAGCCGTCGAGGCGGCTGCGCAGGAAGCCGTACGACGACATCCACTCGTCGTTGAAGATCTTCGACAGGTAGCCGCGGCCACCGTCGGGCAGGAGCACGACGACGACGGCGTCGGGGCCCTCACGCTCGGCGACCTTGAGCGCCGCGACGACGGCCATGCCGCACGAGCCGCCGACCAGCAGGCCCTCCTCGCGGGCGAGACGACGGGTCATCTCGAAGGAGTCGGCGTCGGAGACGGCGATGATCTCGTCCGGAACCGACGGGTCGTAGGCGGTGGGCCAGAAGTCCTCGCCGACACCCTCGACCAGGTACGGCCGTCCGGTGCCGCCCGAGTACACCGAGCCCTCGGGATCGGCGCCGATGACCTTGACCTTGCCGCCCGAGATCTCCTTGAGGTAGCGACCGGTGCCGGTGATGGTGCCGCCGGTGCCGACGCCGGCGACGAAGTGCGTCACCTTGCCCTCGGTGTCCCGCCAGATCTCGGGCCCGGTGGTCTCGTAGTGGCTGTCGGGTCCGCCCGGGTTGGCGTACTGGTTGGGCTTCCAGGCGCCGGGGATCTCCTTCACCAGACGGTCGGAGACGTTGTAGTAGCTGTCCGGGTGCTCGGGAGCGACCGCGGTGGGGCACACCACGACCTCGGCGCCGTATGCACGCAGCACGTTGCGCTTGTCCTCGCTGACCTTGTCGGGGCAGACGAACACACACTTGTAGCCGCGCTTCTGCGCGACCAGGGCCAGGCCGACGCCGGTGTTGCCGGACGTGGGCTCGACGATGGTGCCACCCGGCTTCAGCTCGCCCGACGCCTCGGCGGCGTCGATCATCTTGACCGCGATGCGGTCCTTGGAGCTGCCGCCCGGATTGAGGTATTCGACCTTGGCAGCAACCAGCCCGGAGTTCTCGCCGACGACGGAGGACAGCTTGACCAGAGGGGTGTTGCCGATGAGATCGACGACATGATCCGCGATGCGCATGACCCCATGCTTCCAGATCCGATTCGGACACGTGTCGCGAAGGGTCCTTACCTGCGCGAAACCGCCCCGGCACGGGCTCTCGCTGAGTGGGACGGGCGTTCGTCACTCGACTTCCGGGAACGTGTTTCAGAACCGCGTGCATCCGACCAGGTCGCGGCCCCTGCGGCCGGGCAAAACCCGCGGTAGGACGAGTTCCGGGCCGCCGACGACTGACTGCCGCGTGGTGATGTGGCGCAGGCAACGTAAGTTCATGGTCGAAGAGACCAACGTACGAAGGAGTTTCCATGCCCGAGGCAGTCATTGTCTCCGTTGCCCGCTCGCCCATCGGCCGCGCCATGAAGGGCTCGCTGGCGAGCATGCGTCCGGACGACCTCGCCGCGCAGATGGTTGCCGCCGCGCTGGCCAAGGTTCCCGAGCTCGACCCCACCGAGATCGACGACTTGCTGCTCGGCTGTGGCCTGCCCGGCGGCAAGGCCGGCTTCAACATGGGCCGTATCGTCGCCATCAAGCTCGGCTACGACACCCTGCCCGGCACCACGATCACCCGCTACTGCTCGTCGTCGTTGCAGACCACCCGTATGGCCCTGCACGCGATCAAGGCCGGCGAGGGTGACGTCTTCATCTCCGCCGGTGTCGAGTCGGTGTCGAGCTTCGCCGCCGGCAACTCGGACTCGCTGCCGGACACGAAGAACCCGTTCTTCGCCGAGGCCATGGAGCGCACCGCGACCGCCGCCCAGGGTGGCGTCCAGTGGAGCGACCCGCGGTCGAACGGCATCGTCCCCGACGCGTACATCGCGATGGGCCAGACCGCCGAGAACGTCGCGCAGCTGACCGGCATCTCCCGCGAGGACCAGGACCGCTGGGGCGTCCGCTCGCAGAACCGTGCGGAGGAGGCCATCAAGGCCGGCTTCTTCGAGCGCGAGATCACCCCGGTCACCCTCGCCGACGGCACCGTCGTCAGCACCGACGACGGCCCGCGCGCCGGCGTCACGTACGACGCCGTCAGCCAGCTCAAGCCGGTCTTCCGCCCCGACGGCACCGTCAACGCCGGCAACTGCTGCCCGCTCAACGACGGCGCTGCCGCGCTGGTCATCATGAGCGACACCAAGGCCAAGGAGCTGGGCCTGACCCCGCTGGCCCGCGTCGTCTCCACCGGTGTCTCCGGCCTGTCCCCCGAGATCATGGGCCTGGGCCCGATCGAGGCCACCAAGAAGGCCCTCGCGCTCGCCGGCAAGTCGGTCAGCGACATCGACCTGTTCGAGATCAACGAGGCCTTCGCCGTGCAGGTCCTCGGCTCCGCCCGCGAGCTGAAGATCGACGAGGACAAGCTGAACGTCTCCGGTGGCGCCATCGCCGTCGGCCACCCGTTCGGCATGACCGGCGCCCGCATCACCGCGACGCTGATCAACAACCTGCAGACCCACGACAAGCAGTTCGGTGTCGAGACCATGTGCGTCGGCGGCGGCCAGGGCATGGCAATGGTGCTGGAGCGCCTGAGCTAGTCCTCACCTGATTCCGCGAACGGGCGGTTTTCTGAACGTCGGCCGAGAGGCCCGTCAGAAAACCGCCCGTTCGTCGTCAGACAGGAGCACCGGCGGCTCGGAGCTTTTCCCGTACGCGGGCGACCATGGCCTCCGGCCGGTCGTACAACAGCTCTGCACCTACCCGAACTACCGTCCATCCGAGCGCCTCGAGTTGGGCAAGCCGCTCGATGTCCCTCGCGCGCTACCCTCGGTTCCAGTGATCGGCACCGTCGTACTCCACGAGGACCCACCACTGGACCCAGCCCAGATCCGACCGCGCGAAGACACGTCCACTCCGGTTCCGGATACGTATCTGAGTCTGCGGCCGGGGGAGTCCCGCATCGACGAGAACCAGCCTCGTATGGGTCTCCGGCGGCGACTCCGCACCACCGTCCACGTCGTCGAGGATCCCTCGGAGCCGAGCTATCCCGCGCATGCCGGCGTACCGGTCGGCCAACCGCGACACGTCGATCGGCTTCAAGCCCGTCGCATTGCACAGCGCATCGACTGCCGCGATCGCCTCGAGCCGCGGCAACCTGCGTCCCAGATCGAATGCGGTACGGGCCGGAGTTGCCACCCCGATCCCACCAAGAAGGCGAAACTCGTCCGGTTCGATCCGACAGTTGTGAGTGATCATCCCGGACGGCGGCCGCCAGTGACCCGAACGGATCACCTCGGCAGGTTCATGGCCACCGATCCACTTCGCCCCGTGGAGCGCAGCGGCCGAGAATCCGGTCAGCACCGCATCGGGGCCGGCGAACAGCGCCGCGGCTCGGGCCCGTTTGTCCGGCGTGAGTTCGACGTGCCTGCTCAGGTACACGCCACGGTAGATCCGGACGAAGTCGTGATAGAGCTGGTGATCTGTCAGCCTGCCGGCCACAGTCGATCGCAGGAATGGCTCGTCGTACTCCCCCATCCGTGCAGCATCACCCACCCCGACCGGCAGGACCGCCACCGCCAGCGAGTTATCCCCAGGCCGACGACGACGAACGGGCGGTTTTCTGACAATCGGCCGCGTGGCCTGTCAGAAAACCGCCCGTTCGTGGGGCGCGTGAGGCTAGTCGTTGTTGAAGTAGCTCAGCAGGCGCAGGATCTCGACGTACAGCCACACCAGGGTGACGGTGAGGCCGAGGGCGACGCCCCAGGCGGCCTTCTCCGGCGCCTGGGCGCGGATCAGCTGGTCGGCGGCGTCGAAGTCGAGCAGGAAGCTGAACGCGGCGAGCGCGATGCAGACGAGGCTGAAGACGATGGCGATGGTGCCGCCGTCACGCAGGCCGAAGCCGCCGTCGGTGAAGAAGCTCGCGATCAGGTTGCCGACCATCAGGACCAGGACGCCGATGAGGCCGCCGATGATCATGCGGGTCAGGCGCGGGGTCACGCGGATGGCGCCGGTCTTGTAGACGACCAGCATGCCGAAGAACACACCGAACGTGCCGAGCACGGCCTGGCCGATCAGCACGGACGCCTCAACGCTGTCCGCAACGACCAAGCTGGTGAACATGAAGGAGAAAGCACCCAGGAACACGCCCTCGCACGCCGCGTAGGCGAGCACGATCGCCGGGTTGTCCATCTTGCGGCCGAACGACGCGACCATCACGAGGACGAAGCCGACGAGGCCGCCGACGATGACGAACGGTGCGGCCAGCGCCTCGTTGTTGTTGACCAGGAAGAACGAGATGATCGCCGCCACGGTCAGCACGCCGAGCGTGATCGCGGTCTTGGTGACCACGTCGTCGATCGTCATGGCCCGCTGGGTGGTCTGGTACTGCTCGGGCGCCTGGTACTGCTGCCCGTATTCCTGCGTGACCTGCGCGGCGCCGGCCTGCGCGGATCCGAAGGTGGCGTATCCGCTGCCCTCTTGCTTGGGCAGGTTCTTGAATACCGGGTTGCTGGTGGTGCGCACCGTGCACATCCCTTCTCGTGGTCGTCTGTCGTGCCCGTCGGGGCCCGTCTCGGCCGGGTCGGACCGGCGTCGTTGTCCGTGAAACGTCCGGCACCGAGGGGAAAGTTCCCGCGCGCCGAGCCGAGTTGGACATTTCGGACTGTACCGGGGACGCGTCTGCCACCGCTATACGAGCACCTGATCAACGGTAACGTCGTTCGGCCGCAATCCAGCGGAAAACCACGATTCGGCCGACAATGGGCGCATGGGAATCGAAGACGGATTCGACGAGACACTGGATGTCAGCGAGAGCCTCGATTCTGACGAGGTCCGCAACGCCGACGGCGACGACGTCGTCGACGCCCCCGACGAGTGGAGCGAGGCCGACCGCTTCGGCACCACCCTCAGGGAGGCCGAGCAGGGCGAGAGCCTCGACCAACGCCTCGCCGAGGAGGAGCCGGACACGCCGCCGTCGGGCCCCGACCGTGAGGACGACGACGAACTGCAGGGCGCCGAGATCGTGGACGGGGTCATCGTCGAGGACATCGGACTCCACCGCGGCCAGGTTGACGGGGACGCAGCCGGCGGCGGACCGGTCCAGTAGTCCCCCTGCTATTGCGCGCGGACGGACCGCGTGACGCTGAACTTCGGGTTGCGCCCGACCACCTCGGTGCGCCCCACCGCACGGGCCAGGCCGCTCTTGTACTCGAGATGCGAGTTGAAGACGGTCCACATCTCGCCGCCGGGACGAAGGACGCGTCCGGCCTCGGCGAACATCTTGGTAGCCGCGCCGGTGTGCACCGCCGCGCCCACATGGAACGGCGGGTTGCAGACGATCAGGTCGACGCTCGCGTCCGGAAGCGATGCCATGGCGTCGTCGCGCAGTCCCCGGACCCGATCGCCCACGCCTGCCGCACGGGCCGTCGCCTCGGCCGACGCAACGGCCGCCGCCGACTGGTCGGTCGCGACGACCTCGATCTCGGGGCGCCACGACGCGAGCGCGACGGCCAGGATGCCGGTGCCGCAGCCGAGGTCGACCGCGGTTCGCGCGTCGGGCAGCGCCCGCGGCAGGAACTCGAGCAGGTATCGCGTGCCGATGTCGAGTTTGGTGCCGGCGAAGACCGCACCGTGTGCGAAGACGTCGAGGTCCAGTTCGTCGAGGTGCTCGGAAATCGGGAACCGTGCTGCCGTCGAGATCTCCCGCGGCGTGTCGGCGATCAGCACGCGTGACTTCTGCCGCCCGCGGCTGGCACGCACGTTGACGAAGGACCGGGCCAGCACCTCGTTCATCGTCGGGGTGATGTGCTTGTCGCGTCCACCCGCGAACACGACGACGCCGGGGTCGGCGTAGCGGGCGATCGCGTCGGCGATCTCGTCGAGCTCGTCGAGGCTGCGCGGCAGCTGCAGCAGGACGACGCGGGCGCCGGCCAGCAGTTCCTCCCCCAGGCCGCACGACCGGTAGCAGTCGGACAACTCGAACGTCGACGCATTGTTCGCGAGCGCGCGTTCCCCGGTGAGCGGATCCTGGTGCACACGAATCCCGGTCACTTCGTACTGGACGGCGGTGCCGAGGGTGAGCGCGCCGTAATGGTCGCCGATCACGACGATCGAATCGCCCGGGACCGAGCCCAGGGCGTCCGCCGCCTCGTCGAGGATCAGACGGTCCGCCGCGTCGACGGCGAACAGGTTGGGGGCCTCGACGTCGGGGAATCGACGCATGAGGGTGAACAGGTTTTCCGCGGAGAGCATGGCTGTAAGTGTGCGCGTACCCCGTGACGGCAGCCGGATCGGGGACCGTCCCGAATCCCGGCGAATCGCAATTTCGGGTCTCCTACTGCCGCTAGGCTCCGCCCGAAGGCGCATACCGGACAAACAGTGGCGGGATTCGATGGCGTTCAGGAGAAGGTGCGTAGCGGGAATCGCATCGACGCCGATCGTCCTGCCCTTCACCGCGGAGAATCAGATCGGCGGTCTGACCGTCGACACCGGCGCCACCTACCTGGTCGACGGAGTCCACGAGCGCATACCGGCCCGGCTGTCGACGTCACCCGCCACCGGATCGCTCGCCTCGCTCGGCCCACTGTTCGGAAGCTGAATCTCAGCCGGCCGGTCGCTCACCGAGGAACGCGTCGATGTGCCGCCACGTGGTGTCGCGCGCTCCCGGTCCGGCGAGCAGGCCGAGGTGGCTGCCGGGCGCGGTCTCGAACCGCACCGACGGCGACCCGGTGAGGACGTCGACGATCGCACCGACCGAGTCGGCGGTGGCGATGACGTCACCGGTACCACCGACCGCCAGCACCGGAACGGCGAGTTCGGCGAGCTTGATCGTGGTGCCGCCCACCGTGACCCGGCCCTCGAGGAGTCCGTTGCCGAGCACCAACTCCTCCGCCATCTGATAGAACAGCCGGGCCGGGTACCCGGGCATCTCGGCCATGAACCGATCGATCGCTTCCATCCGGGCGAGGGTCTCGGTGTCGTGCAGGTTGCGCGCGACGAACCACGGCTTGAGGAGTTCCCGCGACGGCGCCGTCGCGCGGTAGGCCACCTGCACCAGGGGCGCCGGCAGTCCACCCATCAGCCGGGTCAGTTCGGTGACCGGGCGGTGTCCGGTGACGCGGGCGACGGCGCGCGCCACGGCCATCGTCGGAATCTTCGAGTAGTCGATCGGCGTGCCGAGCGCGGTGACCGACGCGATCGGCAGATCGGGATGCGCCGAGGCCGTGAGCAGCGCGAGCGTGCCGCCGAGGCTCCAGCCGACGACGTCCACCGGTGCGCCGCCGTGCAGTTCGCTGACCCGTCGCACCGCGCCGGGCACGATGTCGTCGGTCCAGTCCTCGAATCCGAGGTTCCGGTCGGCGTAGCCCATCGTCCCGTAGTCCACGACGTAGGGCGTGCGACCGGACCCGAGCAGGTGCGCCGCGAGGCTCTGCCCGGGCCGCAGGTCGTAGCAGTGCATCGGGACCGCGAGCGGTGGCACGAGCAGCACCGGCGCACCGGAGTCGACGGGGCCGTAGCGGTGCAGATCCCGATGCGGCTCTTGATGAATCAGCTCGGACGGCGTCCGCTCCGACGACCCGACGCCGTCACCGAACGTCAGCCCCCACGCGTTGCGCAATGCGACGTTCAACCGCGTTTCCCAGTCCGATTCCCGCACAGCCCGTTCCCCCGTATCGATCGACGACGACGTTCGTTGCGGGAATCTTACTCGCGAGTCAGTTAGTGCGCCTGCCGGGACAGCAACTCCTCGAAAGGCACCGAGTTCGCGAACGGATCGGCCGGGCCGACGTTCTCACGCGCGATCATCGCCGCGGCCAACTCGCCGGCCGCCCGCTCGATCCGCTGGGCCAGACCCTGGTCGCCGGACCCCGCCCAGTCCTCGGATGCCGCGTAGACCGCGGTCGGGACGGTCGCGGCCCGCAGATACGCGAACATCGGCCGGGCGGCATGCTCGAGTGCGAGCGAGTGCCGACCGGTCCCGCCGGTCGCGCCGAGCAGGGTCGGCATGCCGTCGAGCGTCCCCCGCTCGAGGACGTCGAAGAACGACTTGTACAGCCCGCTGTACGACGCGTTGAAGATCGGCGTGACCGCGATCAGTCCGTCGGACTTCGCCGCCCGGTCGATGACCGCCCGCAACCCGCCACCGGCGAACCCGGTGAGCAGGTTGTCGGTGAGGGCGTGCGCGTGGTCGCGCAGTTCGACGATCTCGACATCCGCGGTGATGCCGCGTTCGGCGAGGGCGTCGACGGTGGCCGCGGCGAGCCGGTCGGCCAGCAACCGGCTCGACGACGGCTGCGTCAGTCCGGCCGAGATCACCGTCAGCGTACGGGTTTTCGCGCCGGTCACGACAGCACCTCCGTCTTCTTCGCGGCCAGCAGGCTCGCATGCGTGGGAGCCTCGGGGACGTGTGCGGGGCGCAGCGCGTCGAACTCGCGTCGCAGCACCGGCACGACCTCCTCGCCCAGCAGGTCGAGTTGCTCGAGGACGGTCTTCAGCGGGAGTCCGGCGTGGTCCATCAGGAACAGCTGACGCTGGTAGTCGCCGAAGCTCTCCCGGAACGAGAGGGTCTTGTCGATGACTTCCTGCGGGCTGCCGACGGTGAGCGGCGTCTGATCGGTGAACTCCTCGAGCGACGGCCCGTGCCCGTAGACCGGGGCGTTGTCGAAGTACGGCCGGAACTCGCGGACCGCGTCCTGGGAGTTCTTGCGCATGAACACCTGGCCACCGAGGCCGACGATCGCCTGATCGGCCGAGCCGTGACCGTAGTGTTCGAAGCGACGACGGTAGAGGTCGATCAGTCGGACGAAGTGATCGCGGGGCCAGAAGATGTTGTTGGCGAAGAAGCCGTCGCCGTAGTACGCGGCCTGCTCGGCGATCTCCGGGCTGCGGATCGACCCGTGCCACACGAACGGCGGGACGTCGTCGAGCGGACGCGGCGTCGAGGTGAACGATTGCAGCGGCGTGCGGAAGCGGCCCTGCCAGTTCACGACGTCCTCACGCCACAGCTTGTGCAGCAGCGCGTAGTTCTCGACCGCCAGAGGGATGCCCTCGCGGATGTCCTTGCCGAACCACGGGTACACGGGACCGGTGTTGCCACGGCCGAGCATGAGGTCGACGCGACCGTCCGCGAGGTGCTGGAGCATCGCGAAGTCCTCGGCGATCTTTACCGGGTCGTTGGTCGTGATCAGCGTCGTGGACGTCGACAGCATGATCCGCTCGGTGCGGGCGGCGATGTAGCCGAGCATCGTCGTCGGCGACGACGGCACGAACGGCGGGTTGTGGTGCTCGCCGGTGGCGAACACGTCGAGCCCGACCTCCTCGGCCTTCTCCGCGATCGCGACCATCGCCTTGATGCGCTCGGCCTCGGTCGGGGTCCGGCCGGTCGTGGGGTCCGTGGTCACGTCACCGACGGTGAAGATTCCGAACTGCATGCCTACCTCCAAAGTATTTCAAGTTTCAACTATATGCGACCAACCGCGGGCGACTCCCCGATATTCCACCGATCTGCTTGACGATCGCCCCCAACCGTCATTGACTGCTGACAAGGATCGCCGTCACCACCGACCAGGGGGTCGTATGAGGGTCACGCACGACGTCACCAACCAGGCTCCGCCGCTGATCGACTACGACGCCGCCGACTACCCGCCGATCCTCGAAGCCCTGCAGCGCGAGGGCGCCCACCACGCGCTCGACGAGGTGCACCACGTCGGACGGCTCGCCGGCGGCGCCGACGCGCAGGCGCTCGGCGATCTCGCGGAGGCTCATCCGCCCGTCCTGCGGACCCACGACCGGTACGGCCACCGCATCGACGAGGTCACCTACGACCCGGCCTACCACCAGCTGATGGACACCGCCGTCGAGTTGGGGCTGCACGGCGCCCCGTGGGGGGATCCCCGACCGCACGCGCATCTCGTGCGCGCCGCGAAGATGGCGGTGTGGGGGCAGGTCGACGCCGGCCACGGATGCCCGATCTCGATGACGTACGCCGCGGTGCCGGCACTGCGCCACAATCCCGAACTCGCGCTGCAGTACGAGCCGCTGCTCACCGCCCGCGTGTACGACCCGGAGCTGCGCGCCCCGCTCACCAAGCCCGGGCTGATCGCGGGTATGTCGATGACCGAGAAGCAGGGCGGCTCCGACGTCCGCGCCGGCACCACCCGCGCCGTCCCGCAATCGGACGGGTCCTACCTGCTCACCGGGCACAAGTGGTTCACGTCGGCGCCGATGTCGGACGTCTTTCTCGTCCTCGCGCAGGCGCCCGGCGGACTCACGTGCTTCCTGCTCCCCCGGATCCTGCCCGACGGCACCTGCAACGCGATGCACCTGCAGCGGCTCAAGGACAAGCTCGGCAATCACTCGAACGCGAGCAGCGAGGTGGAGTACGACGAGGCCGTCGCGTGGCGGGTCGGCGACGAGGGCCGCGGCGTCCGCACCATCGTCGAGATGGTCAACATGACGCGGCTCGACTGCACGATCGGGACCGCGACCGGGATGCGCGTCGGCGTCGCGCAGGCCACCCACCACGCCGTGCACCGCAGCGCCTTCGGCGCCCACCTCATCGATCAGCCCCTCATGCGCAACGTGCTCGCCGATCTCGCCGTCGAGTCGGAGGCGTCCACCACCGTCGCGCTGTGGCTCGCTGCGCTCACCGACCGCGCCGACAACGGCGATCCGCAGGCGTCGACCCTGCGCCGCGTCGCCCTCGCGGTGAGCAAGTACTACGTGTGCAAGCGCGGCCCCGCGCACGCAGCCGAGGCCCTGGAATGCCTGGGCGGCAACGGCTACGTCGAGGAGTCGCGGATGCCCCGGCTGTACCGGGAGGCGCCGCTGCTGTCGGTGTGGGAGGGCTCCGGCAACGTCGCTGCCCTCGATGTCCTGCGCGCGATGGGCCGCCAGCCCGAGTCCGTGGAGGCGTTCTTCGACGAACTCGACGACAGTGCCGGTGCCGACGCCCGCCTCGACGCCGCTGTCGCGAATCTGAAGGACGCGTTCACGGATTTCGACACGCTGCAGCACCGTGCGCGGCGGGTGGTCGGCGACATGGCGCTGGCGCTGCAGGGCGCCCTCCTGGTGCGGCAAGGGCACCCCGCGGTGGCAGACGCCTTCTGCGCGACCCGCCTGGACGGCGACTGGGGCACCGTGTTCGGCACCCTGCCGACCGGCCTGGATCTGGCCCCGATCATCGACCGTGCGACCCCCAAAGTAGGTTCCTGAGAGGCCACTCATGTCCCGTCCCTCACCCGTGTGCGTATCCGTCAGCAAGATGATCGAGGCACGGCCGAGCACGCTGTACGCCCTGATCAGCGACATCACTCGAATGGGTGACTACAGTCCGGAAACCGTGTCGGCCCACTGGCTCGACGGGGCCACCGGCCCACGGGTCGGGGCTCGGTTCGAGGGCTCCAACCGGATCGGCCGCGCACGGTGGTCGACGAAACCGCAGGTCGTCACCGCAGAGCCGGGACACCGTTTCGCGTTCCGGGTGCCGGGGCGATCGGGCGCGTTGTGGACGTACACCTTCGAAGCCACCGAGGGCGGCACGCTGGTGACCGAGGCGATGCAACAGGGTGTGCCGTCGCCGCTGCCCGTCCGGATGATCCAGCGCTGGACCGGGGTGACCGATCGCGCCGAGCATCTGCGACAGGGCATGACGACGACGCTGGACCGACTCGGGGACGAGGCCGTCACGCACGAGCGCCGGGCGTAGCGCACCACGCCAGACGGATCTTCCGTTCGGCCCGCGTTATCCGCTGGGCAAGAGTGGCTTTCGGCACGAAGCATGCCGACCCGGTCACCGAAGCCGCACCGCCGTCGGACTTGCGGACCGTCGTGGCCGTCCGCGTCGGCTGCAGATCGGCGCCCACGACCCAGTGTCCGCCGACGATGAGGACGCCGGAACGCTCGCACCGAGGCGTCCGCGTTGTCATAGTGGAGTCATGGCCGACGAACTGGACGCACAGCCCGAAGTGAATGCCGCACCGGACCTCCGCCGCTACGAGGTACGCGTCGGAGATGCCACCGCCGGATTCACCCAATTCGTCGACAGCGGTGACCAGCGCATCTTCTTCCACACCGAGATCGGCGAGCGTTTCGCCGGTCGGGGTGTGGCGAGCACGCTGATCCGCGCGGCACTCGAGGACACCGTGGCGCACGACAAGCGGATCGTGCCGATCTGCCCGTTCGTGGCCGGATTCCTGGAGAAGCACGACGACTTCAAGGGCTACGTCGACGCCGTCACGCCCGCCACCCAGCAGGCGGTCATCAACTCACAACTCTGACCGGTGACCACCCCGCCTCCGCACCGAAGTGAGTCCGGACCGTACCGGTCCCGATTTCCTGACCTCGTCCCTGCCGCCGTCGAGCAGGCCCGGACACCAGTTGTGCACCGTCGCATCCGAGGACCCCGTCGAGGTCCGACGGCGTCCGGGGCGCCCCTCGCTCGTGGCCGCGGCCGGCGTCCCGACCGGCGTGGTCGACTGGGCCGTCACCGGCACCGCGGCCACCGGAGTCGCAGTGGGATCGCTGGCCGCGCTACCCGTCGGTGTCGCCGCGCTGGTTATCTGACCCCAGACAACACGACAGGCCCCGCTCCGTTTCCGGAGCGGGGCCTGTCGTCAGTCGTCACCCGATTCGGGCGACGCGCGATCAGATCGCGTTGATGTTCGTGGCCTGGGGGCCCTTGGCGCCCTGGCCCAGATCGTAGGAAACGCGCTGGTTCTCGTCGAGGCTGCGGAAGCCGCCGCCCTGGATCTCCGAGTAGTGCGCGAACACGTCAGCGCTGCCGTCCTCGGGAGCGATGAAGCCGAAGCCCTTTTCAGCGTTGAACCACTTCACGGTGCCGGTTGCCATTTTGTACTCCTCATGCTTGCCGATCACGAATCGCCGATGTTCGAGCGACCCGGGCCGGTACTGCCGAAAGCGATACCCGAAGAGGAGATCTATCCCCCACAACTAAAGGAATTGCGAGCGCACAAACATGCAACCACAAAACACTATGACCACTTTCAGTCAATCACACTTGAGTCAAGAAGTCGACGCGATTCGGATCACTTTGCCGGACAGAAGATTTCCGGGCCTCGGTCCGCGACCCGGAAACGCAGCCGCCGGACGCCGCGACGTGGCGCACCCAGCGATCGCTGCGGCGGTGCGTGCGGCCCAGCCGACGGATCTCGCGGAGCCAGAAGTGCGCCGCGAGCGTCGTCTGCGCACAGGCGTCCGGCTCATCCGACGCGCCGTCGACGACGGCGACCAACGCCTCCGAGAGAGCAGCAACCTTGAGGTTGTTCTCCTGCGAGTGCCGCATCAGCAGTTGCGCGGCGGCGTCGGGTTCACACCGGTAGAGGATGCCGACGATCTCCAGGGCGCGCGCCCGGAGCGCCGCGGACCGGCCGCGTGCGTGCTCTCGACGCGCTCCCGAGGAAGCCGGACGGATCCCGACCGGCGAATGGACAGTGCTGTAGTGCATGAAATTCCTTCGTGGTCGTCGCGAGTTCGCCTCGGCGACAACACGTATCGGCGCCTTCGCGCCTGACTGTGATCTTTCGGTCGACGATGGGCCCGACTCGCGAGCGCTCGACCTGTGAGTTCGTGAGGAGGTCAGGGATTCGACGGTGTCGTCGTCCGGCGGCTCAGGACCAGTGTCCGAGCCGGCATGCAGCCTCGATGGCGCACCTGACACACCCACTGTACGGCATGCGCAGGGAAAGGCGACCGTCACCCCCCGCGCCCGGCGCTCCGCCAATCCCCCCAGACCTCCCGTCTCGGCGGTGGCCCGCCCTAACATGGGTAGTGGAACAGGAGCGATGCGCCTTTCGAACCCGCGCTCTCGCGGTGACGGCGCCCACTGGTCCGCGTGGAAAGGATCGACCGATGACACAGGAGAACGACCCACACCACAGCGCCACGCACGGAGGGCGAATGCTCGCGAACATCCTGGCGGCGGCCGCACTCGCGGCAATTCCGCTGAGCATCTCCACGGCTCCGGCAGCGGCCGAGACGGCATACACCGCAGATCGACCGACTGCGGTCGCGGCGACACAGGCAGGCGTCGACCACACCGCCCCGTGCCGACGCTGGCAGAACCCACAGGCGTACGGACACTGGCACTGCCGCTAGCCCGACCGTCGAGCACGCTCAGGCGAGCCACTCCGATAAGGAGTCATCGCAATGGGTTGCAGCGCAGTGACGTCAGCGGCGGATACCGCGAATGGCCCGACGGTTCGTGATGTGCTCAACGGCGGAGGTCCCACCCACCGGATTGCGATGGGCGGGACCTGCGATGCCATGTGCCGGCGGGCGGCGGGACGGAGGTGCCCCCAGTGGGACTCGAACCCACACTTTGCAGATTTTAAGTCTGCTGCCTCTGCCAATTGGGCTATGGGGGCCCACCACCGGCCCGACTCCGGTGGCCACGACAGTGGAAACCAAGGAACAGTGTAGGCGGAACAAACAGTGAGCTAATTCACGACCCGCCCAGCGAGACTGACATTGCAATCCCGTCCAGGATGTCGTGTTCGCTGACGACGAGCTCATCGATTCCGGCACGCCTGGAAAGCTCGTCGGCCAGAACGGCGGTGACAATCGCCCCGCCACCGATCACATCGACCCGACCGGGATGCATCGGGCCGAGGGCGGCCCGCTGGTCGTGTGTCATGGTCACGAGGCGGTGCGCGACCTCGTGCAGTTGGTCGACGCTGAGCCGCGACAGGTGCACCCGCTCGGCGTCGTACTCCGGCAGATCCTGCGCGACGGCGGACAGCGTCGTCATGGTGCCGGCGACACCGACCCACGTGCGGGCCTGCTCGACCGGCACCCTCGCGAACGCCTGCTCGAGCCGGTCCGACGCGAACGAGCGCGCGGACTCGATCTGCTCCGCGGTGGGCGGATCGTCGTGCAGGCAGCGTTCCGTCACTCGCACACAGCCGACGTCGGTGGAATACGCGGCGTGGACGCCGGCGGCGTCGCCGAGCACGACTTCGGTGGACCCGCCGCCCAGATCGACCACGACGAACGGCCCCGCGGCCGGATCGAGTTCACCGACGGCACCCGAGAAGGACAGCCGCGCCTCCTCGTCGCCGGTGATGACCTCGGCCTCGGCGCCGGGGATCACGGCACCGAGCACCTCACGGGTCATCGCGAAGAAGTCCTCGCGGTTCGAGGCGTCGCGGGTAGCCGACGTGGCGACCATCCGCACGGCCGTCGCCCTGGTCTCGCGGATGATGTCGGCGTACTCGACGAGCGCGACGCGGGTCCGCTCGATCGCCTCGGGCGCGAACGCCCCGGTGGCGTCGACGCCCTGGCCGAGACGCACGATCCGCATCAGCCGGGCGACGTCGGTGAGCCGGCCGTGCTCGTCGGCGTCCGCGACGAGCAGTCGGATCGAGTTGGTGCCGCAGTCGATCGCGGCGACCCTGGTCACTCTCCGTCTCCCGCCTCGCCGGGTCCGCGGTACTCGGGCCAGTCCGCGGGAATCGCGGTGCCCCGCAGCTTGCCTCGCGCGGCGAGGGCGACCGACTCGTCGCCGAACGGGTTGACACCCGGCCCCTTCGCGAGGGAGTGCGCCATCAACACGTGCAGGCACTTGACCCGATCGGGCATGCCGCCACCCGTGAAATCGGTTCCCAGGGAATCGATCTCATTACGCTCGGCGAGGTAGGACTCGTGGGCACGGCGGTACGCCGCGGCCAGCTCCGGATCGGTCCCGAGTCGCTCCGTCATCTCCCGCATCACTCCGGCGGACTCCTGCCGGCTGGCCTCGGCGGTGAGCCGGGGGTCGGTGAGGTAGTAGAGGGTGGGGAACGGCGTGCCGTCGGGCAGCCGGGGGGCCGTCTTCACGACGCCGGGCTGCCCGTCCGGGCAGCGGTAGGCGATCTCGAGGACGCCCCGCGGGGCACGACCCAGCTGGGCCTCTACGGCGTCGAGGTCTTCCTGGGGGACGGACGATTCGCTCACCCGGTGGGTACTCCTGGTTCTTCTGGTGCGGGAGCCGGCACCACGGGGGCCGCCGGCGGTGACTCTGGTTCGGGCTCGACGGACGGCGGCGGTTCGGTGAGCCGCTGCCACAGGTCGCTGTGCCACGCCCCGGTGGACGGCGGTGGGGGCGGCGCATCCTTCTCCGGCGGCTTGTAGTCGCCGGGCAGTTGCACCTTGTACGGGGTCTCCCCCGGCCGGACCAGGCCGAGGCGTTCCCTGCCCTGCGTGGCGACCCACGCGGGATCCTCGATCTGCTCCTTCTGCCGCTGCAGATCGTCGAGTTGCTGTTCGAGATCGCGCTGCTCGGACGCGAGGCGGTCCGCTTCGGAACGTTGCGTCAGGTAGGTGCGCAGCGGCATCGCGAGGGTGAGCGCCAACGCGCAGATCACGACGCCGAGGATCACGGCACGTCCCGTCGAGAGCCCGAAGAACGTGCGTTCGGGTCGTTCCGGGGACGTCCTGCGTCCCGGGCCGGCTCGTTTGGAGCGGGCCCGGGACGGGGCGGGAACATCGGCCGCGGCGGCGGCACCGGCTTCACCCGGTGCCGCCGGCTCGACGCGGCCGGTGGGCGCGGCAGTGGCGCCGGAGCGGACCCGGCGGGGCCGACGTGGCCCCTGATCCGACCCGGCACCGCGGCGACCGGGACGCCCACCCGGAGAGGGGCGACCCGACCGCGACCTACCGCGCTGATTCATCAGCTGGCGGAACCCTCGAAGACGAAGCGCGGGAACGCCACCTCGCCGGCGTAGCGGGCGGCGTCGCCGAGGCTCTCCTCGATGCGCAGCAGCTGGTTGTACTTCGCGACGCGCTCGCTGCGAGCGGGGGCGCCGGTCTTGATCTGGCCGCTGCCGACCGCGACGGCCAGGTCGGCGATCGTGGTGTCCTCGGTCTCACCCGAACGGTGACTCATCATCGTCTTGTAGCCGCTGCGGTGGGCCAGGTCGACGGCGTCCAGGGTCTCGGTCAGGGTGCCGATCTGGTTGACCTTCACCAGCAGTGCGTTGGCCGCACCCTTGGCGATGCCCTCTTCGAGGCGCTCCGGGTTGGTGACGAACAGGTCGTCGCCGACGAGCTGGATCTTGTTGCCGATCTGCTCGGTGAGCGCGACCCAGCCCTCCCAGTCGTCCTCGCTGAGCGGATCCTCGATCGAGACGAGCGGGTACTGGCCCAGCAGCTCCGCGTAGAACGCGCCCATCTCCTCGGCGGTGCGGATCTTGCCCTCGAACTTGTAGCCGGTGCCCTCGGTGTAGAACTCGGTGGCCGCGACGTCGAGCGCCAGCGCGACATCGGTGCCGAGCTTGAGGCCCGTCTTGGCGATGGCCTCGATGATCAGGTCCAGCGCTTCCTTGGTGCCGGCGACATCCGGGGCGAAGCCGCCCTCGTCACCGAGACCGGTGGACAGGCCCTTGGCCTTGAGCACCGACTTGAGCGAGTGGTACACCTCGGCGCCCCAGCGCAGGGACTCCTTGAAGGTCGGTGCGCCGATGGGGGCGACCATGAACTCCTGGACGTCGACACCGGTGTCGGCGTGCGCGCCACCGTTGAGGATGTTCATCATCGGGACGGGCAGCACGTGGGCGTTGGGGCCACCGACGTAACGGAACAGCTCCAGACCGGACGACTCGGCACCGGCGCGGGCCACGGCCAGCGACGCACCGAGCAGGGCGTTCGCGCCGAGCCGGGACTTGTCCGGGGTGCCGTCGGCGTCGAGCAGCGCCTGATCGACGGTGCGCTGCTCGGTGGCGTCCAGGCCGATGATGGCCGGCGCGATCTCACCGAGGACGGCCTCGACGGCCTTCTCGACACCCTTGCCCAGGTAGCGGTCGCCACCGTCACGCAGCTCGACGGCCTCGTGCTCACCGGTGGAGGCACCGGAGGGAACGGCGGCGCGGGCGAAGCTGCCGTCCTCGAGCAGCACCTCGACCTCCACCGTGGGGTTGCCACGGGAATCGAGGATCCCACCGAGTAGGCCGCGGCACGATCCCGGACATCCAGCAGGTACTCGCCGGACAGGTTGTAGGCCATGAGCGCCGCGGTCCAACCGTCTGCGGTGGTGAGGTCGCCGCCACGCGCGCACAGGTAGCGCGCCGCGGTGAGCGCGGCGTCGTCGATGTTGTCCGGATCGGCCGCCCCGTCCCCGTTGGCGTCGACGCCCCAGCGGCTCCACGTCTCGGGGATGAACTGCAGCGGCCCCATGGCGCGATCGTGGGTGGCGTCGCCGTCCATCGCTCCCCCGTCGGTGTCGGGGATCTCCGCGACTCCGGGCGACCCGTCGAGCGGGATGCCGCGGATGGGTGGCGTCACCTTCCCGCCGTCGTCGACGCGGGAGCCGCCGTGCGTGCCGTGCTTGCTCTCGACAGCGGCGATGCCCGCGAGGGTGGTCCACCCGATGCCGCATTCGGGGCGTGTCGCGGCCATGACCGCGGCGGCGTAGCCGTACGCCTCGAGTGCGGTCGGGGAAATCGCCAGGGCGTCCGCCAGTGGCGCCGCCCAGTCCCCCAGCAGGTTCGCGGTTCGTCCGGGCGCGTCGACGTCGATCGGCGGGAGCGGCGCACCGGGCCCCGGGGGGATTCCCTCGGGGATCTCGATCCGCGGCTCCCGCTGGTCCAGCTCGTCGAGTCCCACCGCGAGCGTCACGACCGCGGTCCCGACGAGGAGCGAGGACGTCACGATCAGGAACGTGCGGAACGGACGCCGCCGTTTCGGCGGTGGGGCCGGCGGCAGTCCCGTCGCTGGCGTTCGCGGCACCCCGGTGCGCGTCGCGGCATCTCTCATCACGTCGTCCATCATCCAGACCGCACGGTTGTGACGCTTGCCGGAATCGGGACCAACGCCCCATTTCGGACAAAAAAGACCTGGTAGGGGGCGGTTTCCCGACGGGCTTAGGGGATGCTACTTTCGGCGTGGCCACTCCAGGTTTGCCTTGCCTATCTCACGGCGGCCGTTCCGACTCTGATCAGGAGACATGAAGTGTCAGTCCTCGCCGCCGGCGCCGATGCACCGTCCATCGCGACACAGCTGTTCGGCAGCGGTCTGATCGGCGTCCGAGAGGGACTCGAGACCGGGATCGTGGTGATGATCCTGGTCGCGTTCCTGGTCAAGTCCGAGCGCCGTGACGCACTCAAGTGGGTGTGGGCCGGCGTCGGTGCGGCCGTCGCGATGGTGGTCGGCATCTTCGTCGCGATCCACTTCGGCACCTCCACCGTCACCGGCACCGCCGCCGAACTGATCAGTGGCCTCGCGTCGCTCGTCGCGGTCGGCATCGTGACCGCGATGGTGCTGTGGATGCGCACCGCAGCCGCATCGATCTCCGGGCACCTGAAGGCCGGCATGGACCGGGCCCTCACCGTCGGCCCGGTGGCCGTCGCCGCGATGGCGTTCTTCGCCGTCGGCCGCGAAGGCGTCGAGACCGCCCTGCTGCTCGTCGGCTACGCCGAGAACACCGCCGGCAGTGCGTGGCCGCTGATCGGCCTGCTGCTCGGAATCGCCGTCGCGGCCGTGCTCACCGTGCTGATGTACGTCGGCGCCGTGCACATCGACTTCGCCCGGTTCTTCCGCTACACCGGCGCGTTCCTCGTGGTCGTCGCGGCGGGCATCCTCGCCTACGGCGTCCGCGCATTGCAGATCGCCGGTTGGCTTCCCGGCGGCTCCACCGTCGCGTTCGACATCTCGTCGGTGTTCGACAGCTCCAGCTGGTACGGCACCGTCCTCTCGGGCATCTTCAACTTCCGGCCGGACCCGACAGTGTTCCAGCTCGTCGCGTGGGTGGCGTACCTCGTGATCGTGCTGCCGCTGTTCCTGCGCCCGGTGGCCGCACGACCGAAGTCGGTTGCCGCCGAACAAGACTCCTCGATCACCGTTTCCTGAAAGGTTCCGCCCGTGCGTCGTTCCACCTCCGCGCTCGCCCTGCTCGCGATCGCTCCCCTCGCCCTCGCGGCGTGCACATCCAAGTCGGCTGCGGGCGACGAGGCGATCACGGTGACCGCCACCGATACCTCCTGCGAGATCTCGGGCAACACCGCCGAGACCGGGAACACCACGTTCTCGATCACCAACAACGGCGCCAAGGTCACCGAGTTCTACGTCTTCGGTGACGGGGACCGGGTGATGGGCGAGGTCGAGAACGTCGGCCCCGGCCTCACGCGTCAGCTCATCGTCAACCTCGCCGAGGCCGGGACCTACCACACCGCGTGCAAGCCGGGCATGGTCGGCGACGGCATCCGGACCGAGTTCACCGTCACCGGCGACTCGGTGGCCGCAACCGACCAGGACGGCCGCCTCGAGGAGGCCGCCGCCGGATACAAGCGCTACGTCGACAGCCAGCTCACCGCGCTGCAGGAGACCGCGGGCTCGTTCGTCGCCGCGATCAAGGCCGGCGACGTCGCCGGCGCGAAGGCCCAGTACCCGCTCACCCGCACCTACTACGAGCGCATCGAACCGATCGCCGAGAGCTTCCCCGACGATCTCGATCCGCGCATCGACCTGCGCGAGGTGGACGTCGAACCGGGCTGGAACTGGACCGGCTTCCACCGACTCGAGAAGGACCTGTGGGTGCAGGGCCTGCAGCCCGACACCAACGCGATGGCCGACCAGCTCCTCACCGACATCCAGGAACTCGCGGACGGTGTGGCCGCACCCGACTTCCAGATCGACCCGATCCAGGTCGCCGGCGGCGCGCAGACCCTGCTCGACGAGATCGCGCGCACCAAGATCACCGGCGAGGAGGACATCTTCTCGCACACCGACCTGTACGACTTCCAGGCCAACGCGGACGGTTCGCAGGCCGCGATCGCATCGCTGCGCCCCATCCTCGACGCGCGCAACCCCGAGCTGGCCGGACGCATCGACCAGCGGTTCGCGGAGCTCGACCAGGCACTCGCGCAGTACCGCCGGGGCGACGGCTTCGTCTCGTACGACACGGTGACCGAACCGCAGCGACAGGCCCTGTCGCAGAAGATCGATGCGTTGTCCGCAGAAGTGAGCCAGGTGCAGGGTGTCATCGCAGGACAGTAACCAGCAGGACAGCAACCAGCGGGACAGCAACCCGCAGGACGGGAACTCCCGGCCCGAGCCTCGTCCGGGCCTGTCCCGGCGGCGCCTCTTCGGCGCCGTCGGGGCGGGCGCGGTGCTGGCCGGCGCCGGTGTCGCGGTGGGCCGACTGACCGCACCCGAGGCGGCCGAGTCGACCACGCAGACGGTGGCCTTCCGGGGCGCGAACCAGTCCGGAATCGTCACGCCCACACAGGATCGCATGCACTTCGTCGCGTTCGACGTCATCACCGATTCGCGCGACGAGCTGGTGACGATGCTGAAGAAGTGGACCGAGATGGCCGAGCGGATGACCGCCGGCGACGATGCCACCGAGAACGGTGCCGTCGGTGCCGGCGAGTACAACCCGCCCAGCGATACCGGCGAGGCGCTCGACCTGCACGCGTCCAAGCTCACGCTGACGATCGGGTTCGGGCCGTCGCTGTTCGAGGTGAACGGCAAGGACCGATTCGGTATCGCCGGCCGCAAGCCGGCCGCGCTGGTGGACCTGCCGAAGTTCACCGGCGACGCCCTCGAACCGGCCCGCTCCGGTGGCGACATCGCCATCCAGGCGTGCGCCGACGACCCGCAGGTCGCGGTCCACGCGGTGCGCAACCTCGCCCGCGTCGGCTTCGGTGTGGTCGCGGTGCGCTGGTCTCAGCTGGGGTTCGGTCGCACGTCGTCGACGTCCACGAGCCAGACGACGCCACGAAACCTGTTCGGATTCAAGGACGGAACCCGCAACATCAAGGCCGAGGATCCGTCGGCCGTCTCGGAGTTCGTGTGGGTGGACCCGCAGGACGATCAGGCGTGGATGGCGGGCGGCTCGTACCTCGTGGCCAGGCGCATCCGGATGCTGATCGAGCCGTGGGACCGCACCACGTTGCACGAGCAGGAGCGGGTGTTCGGACGCACCAAGGGCAGCGGCGCACCGCTCGGCGAGAAGGACGAGTTCGATCCCCTCAACCTCGAGGCCAAGGGTGCCGGTGGCAAGCCGGTGATCGACCGGGACGCCCACGTGCGTCTGGCGTCGGCCGAGGAACTGGGCGGCATCCAGATCCTGCGCCGCGGCTACAACTTCACCGACGGCACAGACGGTTTCGGCCACCTCGATGCGGGGCTGTTCTTCATCGCGTACTGCCGGGATCCGCAGAAGCAGTTCGTCCCGATGCAGCAGAACCTCGCCCGCAACGACGCGCTCAACGAGTACATCAAGCACGTCGGCTCCGCGGTGTTCGCGGTACCGCCGGGCGTCGGCGACGGCGGCTACTGGGGGTCGACGCTGTTCGAGGCGCAGCGGTAACGCACGCCCCGACGCGCAGAACGTACCTGCGGGTAGCTCCTGTTCGGCCTAGCGTGACGAGCGTGTGGTCTCCCCCTCATATCCGGAGGGCTCGAGGCATCACACCACGCTGAACAGGAGAGGTGCGTATGCAGAGCCAATTCGACGAGCTTGCCGATCTCTACGAGGACATGGCCGCCTGGCCGTTCAGAAGACATCTGGAGATTCCGAACGTGCTCGCAACACTCGGAGATCTGACGGGACGCGACGTCCTCGACTTCGGCTGCGGCAACGGGATGTACTCGCGATGGCTCAAGGAACAGGGCGCACGCCGGGTAGTCGGCTACGACGTCTCGGACGGCATGCTCGACTATGCGCGCACGTGGGAACAGAGCAGCCCTCGCGGAATCACGTTCACTTCCGAACTGACACCCGACCTCGAAGGCCAATTCGACCTGGTATTGGCCGTCTACGTGCTGCCCTATGCCACGACACGAGAAGAACTCCACGACATGTGCGCGCAGATGGCGCGACCGCTTCGGCCCGGTGGCCGTCTGGTCACCCTTCCGATCCATCCGGACTACGAGCGCGATCCGTCGTACTACGAACGGTTCGGCTTCCGGCTCACTCCGATCGGACCCGATGTGGACGGCGGGCAGGTGCAGCTCGATCTCTTCGACCCTGCCGCCCCCGAAAACGAGGACACCGTCACTGCCTACGTCTGGACGAGGCAGAGCATCGACGACGCAATGCACATCTCGGGGTTCCAACTGGCACAGTGGGTCGATCATGCGCAGGTACGTTCCCCGGAAGCGGACGCTGCGGCGTCTCTCCTGCGCGGCTACTGGGAGGAGCCCCATGCGGCGATACTGAACTGCCGCAAGGGCTGACGCCAACCGGGACCACCCGTGCCGAACGAGAGCGACGTGGCGGCCGTGCCATGCACACCGCCCGCCGTTCTACACCCAGTAGGTTCGCCACGCCTCGGCGTCGAGTCCGCCCCACGGCACGCCGGCCGCGTGCGCGGCGGACTCGGCGGCCCGGATCCGTTCGACGAATCGCAATGTCGCCTTGCGTAGTTCGTCCTCGGCGCTCCCCGGACCGCCGAGTCGGATCACGCGCAGTTCGTCGGGTACCAACTCGTCGGGCAGCCCGGCCTTGCGGGCGCGGGAGATCACCTTCTCGGCCAACGCGAGCGCGGGCTGCATCAACGCGATGCCGTCGATGCACGACTGCCGGGCCTTCTCGGCGGCCTTGCGCACTTCCCACGCGCGTTCCTGCTCCGCGACGTCGATGGGCCCGGTGACACCGTCGGTCAAGTGTGGGCTGCGGTGTGCGAGCTTGGCGACCAGGGTCGCGGCGACGTCGTCGACGGTGAACTGACCTGCCGCCTCCGCGATCCGGGAGTGGAAGAGCACCTGCAACAGCAGATCCCCCAGTTCCTCGCGAACACCGACAGGGTCACCGACCTGTACGGCGTCGAGCAGCTCATACGCCTCCTCGAGCAGGTACGGCCGCAGCGAGTCGTGCGTCTGGGTCACCTCCCAGCCGCCGAATCCCCACAGCCGATCCATCACCTCGACGGCCTCGATCAGCGCGTCGCCGGCGCGCCACTGGTCGCCGCGCTCGCCCCCGGCACTCATCGGGCTCAGACCCCCGCCTGCACACCGCTGGGGGTGCTCACGTCGACCGAACCCGCCGCCTTGCCGTCCATCGCGAGCAGGAAGTCGGCGATGTACTGCAGCAGCTCGACGTCGCGCACCCGATCCGATCCGATGCCACCGGAGCCGGCACGCGGCAGGGGCATCTGCACCAGTCCGGTGGTGGCACGGTACTGCGCGCTGGGGTAGATCCGCTTGAGGCGCAACTGCTTCGAGTCGGGCAGACTCATCGGCGAGATCTTGAGCTGGGTGCCGGTGACGGCCACTTCCTCGATCTCGTACTCACGGCACAGCAGCCGCAGCTTCGCGACCGAGACCAGGCGCCCCACCTCCTCGGGGAGCGGTCCGTACCGGTCGACCAACTCCTCGACCACGGCGGCGATCGCCTCGGCGTCGGTGGCCGCGGCGAGCTTGCGGTATCCCTCGAGACGGAGCCGGTCGCTGGTGACGTAGTCGGGCGGAATGTGCGCGTCGACCGGCAGGTCGATCCGCACCTCCTTGGTCTCCTGCTCGGTGACGACCGGGCGTCCGTCGGCGACCGCGCGGTACGCCTCCACGGCCTCGCCGACGAGCCGCACGTACAGATCGAAGCCGACACCCGCGACGTGCCCGGACTGCTCGGCGCCGAGAACGTTACCGGCGCCGCGGATCTCGAGGTCCTTCATCGCGACGGCCATACCGGCGCCGAGGTCGGAGTTCTGCGAGATGGTCGCGAGCCGGTCGTACGCGGTCTCGGTGAGCGGCTTCTCCGGCGGGTACAGGAAGTACGCGTAGCCGCGTTCCCGGCTGCGGCCGACGCGGCCACGCAACTGGTGCAGCTGCGACAGACCGAGCGAGTCGGCCCGCTCGACGATGAGCGTGTTGGCGTTGGAGATGTCGAGGCCGGTCTCGATGATCGTGGTGCACACCAGCACGTCGAACTCACGCTGCCAGAAGCCCTGCACGGTCTTCTCGAGCGTGTCCTCGTTCATCTGTCCGTGTGCCACCACCACCCGAGCCTCGGGGACCAGGTCACGAATCCGCTTGGCGGCCTTGTCGATCGAGCTCACCCGGTTGTGCACGTAGAACACCTGGCCGTCGCGCAGCAGTTCGCGGCGGATCGCGGCCGCAACCTGCTTGTCGGCGTACGCACCGACATACGTGAGCACCGGGTGACGCTCCTCGGGCGGGGTGAGAATGGTCGACATCTCCCGGATCCCGGCCATGCTCATCTCGAGGGTTCGCGGGATCGGCGTCGCCGACATGGTCAGCACGTCGACGTGCGTGCGCAGCGCCTTGATGTGTTCCTTGTGCTCGACGCCGAAGCGTTGCTCCTCGTCGACGATCACCAGGCCCAGATCCTTCCACCGGACGCCGGTCTGCAGCAGTCGGTGGGTTCCGACGACGATGTCGATCTCCCCCTCCGCCAACTGCGCGATGATCTCCTTGGATTCGCCGGCGTCGGTGAACCGGGACAGCCCGCGCACCTTCACCGGGAACGCCGCCATCCGCTCGGTGAACGTCTGCAGGTGCTGCTGAGCCAGCAGCGTCGTCGGCACGAGCACCGCGACCTGCTTGCCGTCCTGGACGGCCTTGAACGCGGCGCGGACCGCCACCTCGGTCTTGCCGTAGCCGACGTCACCGATCACGACCCGGTCCATCGGGACCGGCTTCTCCATGTCGGCCTTGACCTCGTCGATCACCGTCAGCTGGTCGTGGGTCTCGGTGAAGGCGAAGGCGTCTTCCATCTCCTTCTGCCACGGCGTGTCCGCGCCGAAGGCGTGACCGGGTGCCGCCTGTCGAGCCGCGTACAGCTGGACCAACTCACCCGCGATCTCACGAACAGCCTTGCGCGCCTTGCGCTTCGTGTTGGCCCAGTCGGAGCCGCCGAGCTTGCTCAGGGCGGGCAACTCACCGCCGACGTAGCGCGAGAGCTGATCGAGCGCCTCCATCGGCACGAACAACCGGTCTCCGGGGTGACCCCGCTTGCTCGCGGCGTACTCGATGACGAGGTACTCGCGGCGGGCGCCTCCGATGGTGCGCTCGACCATTTCCACGAAGCGACCGATGCCGTGCTGGTCGTGCACCACCATGTCGCCGGCGTGCAGCGCGAGCGGATCGACCTGGTTCCGGCGCTTGGCGGGCATCTTCTTCCCGTCGCCCGCGGCCGCGACTCGATTGCCGGTGAGGTCGGACTCGGTGACGATCACCAGCCCGGGGACACCGTCGGTGTCGTCGCCGGGCAGCACCAGCCCCTCGTGTAGCGATCCGCACAGGACACCGACCAGTCCGCGGGCCGGCTCGGCGCCCGGCGCCAGTTCGCCCGCCGGGACGTCGGCGTCACGCAGCCGCTCCAGGACCCGGTGTGCGGTACCGGAACCCGCCACCACGACCACCGCGCGTCCACCGGTGGTGACATGCGCACGCAGGTTCGCGAACAGCATCGAGAGCAACTCGTCGGAACCGCGCACCTCCGGCGCCGGCTGCACCGGCAGCACCGTCTCGTCGTCGCTGCCGGACGCCAGCGGGCTGATGGTCCACCACGGCCGGCCCTGCGCCTCGGCGCTCTCCCGCACCTGGCGCAGCGACCGGTACGCGGAGGCGCCCAGATCGATGCCGCCCCCGAGCACGGACGTGTCGATCGGTGCGGCACCGCCGATCGAGGCCGCCGTCCACGACGCCTCGAGGAACTCCTGCCCGGTGCGCACGAGATCGGTTGCGCGCGTGCGAATCTTCTCCGGATCGCACAGCAGCACGTGCGCGTCGCGGGGAAGGACGTCCGAGAGCAGTTGCAGTTCGCCGGGCTGCAGCAGCGGCAGCAGCGCCTCCATGCCCTCGACCGGGATGCCGGCGGAGAGCTTGTCCAGCATCTCGACCAGCGCCGCGTCGGCCGGGTTGTCGGCCGCGAGCTGTGCGGCCCGGTCGCGCACCTGCTCGGTGAGCAGCAGTTCGCGGCACGGCGGCGCGATGACGGTGGCGACCTCGAGCTCGAGCTCGGGCAGCGACCGCTGATCGGCGACCGAGAAGGCGCGCAGCTCGGTGACCTCGTCACCCCAGAACTCGACGCGCACGGGGTGGTCCGCGGTGGGCGGGAAGATGTCGAGAATGCCTCCGCGCACCGCGAACTCGCCCCGCTTGCCGACCATGTCGACACGCGTGTAGGCCAGCTCGACGAGCCTCGAGATCAGGCCCTCGAACTCGCGCTCGGCCCCGACCCGCAGAATGACGGGCTCGATCTCGCCCAGGCCCGGCGCCATGGGCTGCACCAGCGAGCGGACGGTGGTCACGATCACCTGCAGCGGCGGGCCGTAGTCGGGATCCTCGGGCCGCGCGAGCCGGCGGAGCACCTGGAGCCGGCGACCGACCGTGTCGGCGCCCGGCGACAGCCGCTCGTGCGGCAGCGTTTCCCACGACGGGAACTGGGCCACCGCGTCACCGATGATCTCGCGCAACTCGACGGTGAGGTCGTCGGCCTCACGACCGGTCGCGGTCACCAGCAACAGCTGCGTCTGCTCGGCCAGGGCCGCGGCGACGAACGGCCGCACGGGGTTGGGGGCGACGATGTCGACGGCCGACCGGCCGATGTACTCGCGCACGCGACCGATGGCGCTGTCCGCGAGGGCGGTCCTCGCGAGCCCGGCGAGCGGAGTGGCCACTCCGGCCGAGACCGCGCGGGCCGAGGCAGCCGAGGACGGAGCTGAAGAGGACACGGAAGACAACGACGGCGCTCCTGATGTCGTGAAATGCAGACCGCTCGATTCTATGCGCGTGTGCCGACACGGGGGCCGACCGCCCGATCCGCGCCCGCGCCCGGGCGCCGGATCACTGCCCGAGCTGCGGGTCGGCCTCGAGGTTCGTCAGCCCGTTCCAGCAGAGGTTCACCAGGTGCGCCGCGACGACCTCCTTCGACGGGGTGCGCTCGTCGAGCCACCACGTGGCGGTGGTGGCGACCATGCCGACGAGGGCCTGCGCGTACAGCGGCGCGAGTTCCGGATCGAATCCGCGTTTGGCGAAGTCGCCGGCGAGGATGTGCCCGACCTGCCGGACCGCTTCGTTGAGCAGGCTCGAGTAGGTGCCCTCGTCGGCGGCGACCGGCGAGTCCCGAACCAGGATCCGGAAGCCGTCCGTCCGCTCGTCGATGTACGTGAGCAGCGCGAGTGCCACCCGCTCGACGCGGATGCGCGAGCGGTTCTGGGTCAGCGACGACGTGATCATCTCGAGCAGCTTGGACATCTCACGGTCGACGACGACGGCGTAGAGGCCTTCCTTGCCGCCGAAGTGTTCGTAGACGACCGGCTTGGACACCTGGGCCCGCGCGGCGATCTCCTCGATCGAGGCGGCCTCGTACCCGCGTTCGGCGAAGAGCGCGCGTCCGATCTCGATCAACTGCTCCCGACGCTGGGTGCCCGTCATCCGTGTGCGCGGCGCGCGTTCGGCACCCTGGGATTCTCGTGATGGTCGCGACACTCGAGGTAACCGTCCTTTCCGACACGCCGCGCGGAACACCGACGGCGCTGGTAGAGGCCAGCTTATAGCTCCCCGGCGAACGAATTTCGCCTACGGTTCGACGCGCGGCGCGTCGACATGCGAGGATCGTTCCCGCATTACGAGCGACAGCTCGTGGTCGCGGTAATCCGCCGTAGTGTAATGGCAGCACCTCTGATTTTGGTTCAGATAGTTCAGGTTCGAGTCCTGGCGGCGGAGCTCTCCCGAGCTCTCTTCCCTCCCTCACTTCACCCGATCGAATGTGATTCCCGACACCACCTACCGACCGGTAAGTTCGATGTTGCTACCGTCCCGTTAACTTTCGCTCCCGCGCGAGAGCGGGGGTTTGCACGGTTGCCCGATCCCGGGCCGCCCGGTTCTCCGGACGACCGTGCTCCCCCGCGGCTAGTGTCGGGCGCGTTGCCATCACGAGAACTCGTCGCGATATTCTTTGTCGGAACGTGCGCGACGAGTCCGCCCGCGCAAGCGGCCAAGCGTAGATCGAAACTCGAGGGAGCTTCATGCCACCGAAGACCGCCGTCATCGTCCTCGCCGCCGGTGCCGGGACGCGAATGCGGTCGAAGACCCCCAAGGTGCTGCACACTCTGGCCGGGCGCTCGCTGCTCGCGCACTCCCTGCACGCCGCGGCGGCCGTCGAGCCCACCGAACTGGTAACGGTGATCGGACACGATCGTGACGCGGTCGGTGCCGCGGTCGACGAGGTCGCCAAGGACCTGGGGCGCGCCGTCGCGACGGCCGTCCAGCACGAGCAGAACGGCACCGGGCACGCCGTCGGATGCGGGTTGACCGCGCTGCCGGACGACTTCGACGGCACCGTGCTGGTGACCGCCGCCGACGTCCCACTGCTCGACGCCGGGACGCTGCGCGCGCTGGTCGGAACCCACACCGCCGAGCCTGCGGCCGCGGTGACCGTCCTGACCTCGACGGCGCCGGACCCCACCGGGTACGGGCGGATCCTGCGCACCACCGACGGCGAGGTCGCCGCGATCGTCGAGCAGGCCGACGCCACCGAGTCCCAGCGCGCGATCACCGAGGTCAACTCGGGCGTCTACGCCTTCGACGCCGCCACGCTCCGCGCCGCGCTGTCGTCGCTGAGCGCGGACAACGCGCAGGGCGAGCTGTACCTCACCGACGTCATCGCGATCGCCCGACAGGCGGGGAAAACCGTTCGGGCCCAGCACATCACCGACAACCTCCTCGTCGCCGGGGCGAACGACCGGGTCCAGCTGGCCCAGCTCGCCGGCGAGCTCAACCGCCGCATCCTCGAGCGGCACATGCGGGCCGGGGTGACCGTGGAGGATCCGTCGAGCACGTGGATCGACGTGGACGTCACGATGGACCGCGACGTCACGCTGCGTCCCGGCGTCCAGCTCCGCGGCGCCACCACGATCGGCGAGGACGCCGTCATCGGCCCCGACACCACGCTCACCGACGTCACCGTCGGGGAGGGCGCATCGGTGATCCGCACGCACGGCGAGGGCGCCGAGATCGGCCCGTCCGCGACCGTCGGCCCGTACACCTACCTGCGGCCCGGCACCGCCCTGGGCGCGTCCGGCAAGCTCGGGGCGTTCGTCGAGACCAAGAACGCCGATATCGGCGCACACTCGAAGGTGCCGCACCTGACCTACGTCGGCGATGCGACGGTCGGCGAGCACAGCAACATCGGAGCATCCAGTGTTTTCGTGAACTACGACGGCGTGAACAAGAGCCGCACCGTCGTCGGTTCGCATGTGCGCACCGGATCCGACACCATGTTCGTCGCACCCGTCCGTGTCGGTGACGGCGCCTACACGGGTGCAGGCACGGTCCTGCGCAACGACGTGCCGCCGGGGGCGCTCGCCGTCTCGGGTGGCAAACAACGCAACATCGAGGGTTGGGTCGAGCGGAATCGACCCGGCACTCCCGCTGCCGAGGCAGCGGCACTAGCAGCCCCGCAACAAACCGATCAGCTAGAACCAAAGGATGGCGAAGACCAGTGAGCGCGATATCCAGCGACGTGCAGAAGAACTTGATGCTCTTCTCGGGCCGCGCACACCCCGAACTGGCGGAGCAGGTGGCCAAGGAATTGGACATCAAGGTCACGCCGCAGACGGCTCGTGACTTCGCCAACGGCGAGATCTTCGTCCGGTTCGAAGAGTCGGTGCGAGGCAGCGACGCGTTCGTGCTGCAGAGCCACCCGGCACCGCTGAACCAGTGGATCATGGAGCAGTTGATCATGATCGACGCTCTCAAGCGCGGATCCGCCAAGCGGATCACGGCGGTGCTGCCGTTCTACCCGTACGCCCGCCAGGACAAGAAGCACCGCGGACGCGAGCCCATCTCGGCCCGCCTGATCGCGGATCTGCTCAAGACCGCGGGCGCCGACCGGATCATCACGGTCGATCTGCACACCGACCAGATCCAGGGCTTCTTCGACGGTCCGGTCGATCACATGCACGCGCAGGGCCAGCTCGCCCAGTACGTGCGCGAGAACTACGGCACCGACAACATCTGCGTCGTCTCCCCCGACGCGGGCCGCGTGAAGGTCGCCGAGAAGTGGGCCGACGCCCTCGACGGCGCGCCGCTGGCGTTCGTGCACAAGACCCGCGATCCACTGGTGCCCAACCAGGTCAAGTCCAACCGCGTCGTCGGTGACGTCAGCGGCCGCACGTGCGTGCTGATCGACGACATGATCGACACCGGCGGCACCATCGCCGGCGCCGTCGAGGTCCTCAAGAACGCCGGTGCCGGTGACGTGATCATCGCGACCACGCACGGTGTGTTCTCGGATCCGGCCGCGGAGCGCCTCGCGAACTGCGGCGCCAAGGAGGTCATCGCGACCGACACGCTGCCGATCCCCGAGGAGAAGCGGTTCCCGACGCTGACGGTGCTGTCCATCGCGCCGCTGCTGGCCCGCACCATCCAGGAGGTCTTCGAGAACGGCTCGGTGACTTCCCTCTTCAACGGCATCGCCTAGGCGGTCTACTGCGCCCGTGCCCGATTCGCGCTTCGCGAGCCGGGCACGGGCGTAGCCTTTCCAGTGTGTTCTCCGGATTCCCGACGGCCGCACTGGACTTCTACGAGGACCTCGAGGCCGACAACAGCAAGAGTTGGTGGACGGCGCACAAGTCCGTCTACGACACCGACGTCCGCGCGCCGATGGTCGAGTTGCTCACCGACCTCGAGCCCGAGTTCGGCTCCGGCAAGGTCTTTCGGCCGTACCGGGACGTCCGGTTCTCGAAGGACAAGTCGCCGTACAAGACTCATCAGGGCGGCTTCGTCGAGGTCTGCTCGGGCGTGGGTTTCTACGTGCAGATCGACGCGTCCGGGCTGTTCCTCGCCGGCGGCCACTACGCCCACACCCCCGAGCAACTCGCGCGCTACCGAGAGACGGTCGACGACGAGCGCCGCGGCCGCTCCCTGCAACGCATCGTGCGCAAGCTCGAGTCCGCCGGCTACGACATCGGCGGGGACCGTCTCGCGACCCGGCCCCGTGGTGTCGCGGCCGACCATCCCCGCCTCGACCTGCTGCGTCATCGATCGCTCACGGCCGGTCGCAACTACGGGTGCCCGGACTGGCTCGGCACCGCCGATACGGCCGACGAGGTCCGGCATGCCTGGCGGGCGATGCGCCCCCTCGTGGACTGGTTCGCCGACGCTTTCGGGGTGGCGTGAGCCGGACTCGGCCGACGCGGAGAGTTGATGTGCCACAAGACTTTGCCGAGATCCAGTGCTCCCGAACATGAGTTTGGTCACGCGCGACGAGAAAAGTGGACCTCGGTGTAGCCGGGGTCGGAGCGGTGCCTTATTGTGGCTCGTCGTGATCGACGCGCAGACCCTGGAAAACCCCGCCGCCGCCTCTGTTCCGAATCCGCAACCGGTTCGCCGATGGACTCCCGGGTCTTGTGTGTGGTGTGGAAGCGCCGAATCGATCGAAGTGTTCCGCAACGAACCGCGCTGTGAGGTTTGCCGTGAGCACGAGACCGTCATCGACGAGGCCCGCAAGTTCATGGGCATGTACGGCCTGCGCCCGATCGGCGGCACGCTGCAGTCCGACGACGACGAAGAGCGCGAATGGCGAGTCAACGCCCGCGACGCCCGCGCGGCCCTGAACCAGATCCGTCTGCCCGAGCCGCCGGACCCGGCGCTCATCCGCAAGTCGATGCGCCCCAAGGCCGCTCGCATCGTGACCGCGTTCGAGGCCGAGTCGGCTCCGGCCCGCAAGGCACCCGCGCGGCCCCGCACCGCATCCTCCGCGCCGGCCCCCGCCCCGACCGCTGCCGTTGCACCGGCGAAGAAGCTCGACGTCGCCGCGCTCGAGGAGCGGGTGACGGGCCTGCTCGACCAGCTCACCAAGGTGGACACGCAGATCGGACTGGCCGAGGCCGCCCAGGGTCTGGCGGCACGCGCCCGCCTCAACGACCTCAACAGCCAGAAGGCGACCATCCTCCGCACGCTGGCGGCGCTCGAGAAGGCGCGCCGCAGCGCGGGCGAGTAGACAGGGATCGGTCGGCATGCTGATTCGCGACGCGGTCGAGGGCGATCTGCCGGGGATCCTCGAGATCGACAACGAGGCGATCGCCAACACGACGGCGAACTGGGACGACGCGCCGGCCGATCTGGACGAGCGGCGGCGGTGGCTCGACGACCGCCGCCGACTCGGCTTCCCGATCCTCGTCGCGGACATCGACGGCACGGTCGCGGGCTACGCGTCGTACGGGGTGTGGCGGCCCAAGAGCGGGTACCGCCACACCGTCGAGAACTCGGTGTACGTGCACGTCGACTATCACCGGCGGGGTATCGCCACTGCGCTGATGGCGGAGCTGATCGACCGGGCCCGCGCCGCGTGCATCCACGTGATCGTGGCGAGCATCGAGTCGTCGAACACCACATCCGTCGCCCTGCACGAGCGCTTCGGGTTCCGGATCGTCGCGCAGATGCCCGAGGTGGGGCGAAAGTTCGACCGCTGGCTGGACATGACCTACATGCAGCTGACGCTGCCCGATCCGTACGCCGCTGAGTAGTCAGCCCCGGCGGGCACACACCAACGCGAACCGCTCGTCCGCGTCGGTCCAGGTCTGGACGTCGTCGAAGCCGACCGCGGTGAGTTCCGCGCGGATGCCGTTCTTGCGGAACTTCGCCGAGATCTCGGTACGGATCTGCTCGCCCGCCGCGAACGGCACCGTCAGACCGAGGTCGGCCACGCGGACGCTCATCGCGGTGTCGGCTTCGAGTCGCATCTCGATCCACTCCTCGACCGGGTCCCACAGCGCGATGTGCCGGAACCGGTCCAGGTCGAAGTCCGCCCCCAATTGTTTGTTCAACACCGACAGCACGTTGAGGTCGAACTGGGCGGTGACCCCGGCGGCATCGTCGTACGCCGGCACCAGCACCGCGGGATCCGTCACCAGCGCGACGCCGAGCAGCAGATGCTCGCCCGGGTCGAGGACATCGGCGATACCGGCCAGGAAGACGCGGCGCTCGTCCGGCACGAGGTTCCCGAGCGTTCCACCGAGGAACGCGATCATCCGGTGTCCGCCGCCCGGCAGGTGGTGCAGCGAGTCGGTGAAGTCCCCCACCACCCCGTGGACGTCGATCTCCGGGAACTCCGCCGCGATCCGGTGCGTCGCATCGCGGAGGGCACTCTCGGACACGTCCTGCGGGACGTACTTCTCCAGCGAGCCCCGGGTGCCCAGTGCATCGAGCAACAGCCGCGTCTTCTCGGACGAACCCGACCCCAGTTCCACCAGGACCTGCGGAGCCGCGAGGGCCGCGATCTCGCGGGCATGCTCCTCGAGCAGCGCCCGTTCGGTCCGCGTCGGGTAGTACTCCGGCAGCCGCGTTATCCGCTCGAACAGCTCGCTGYCCCGCGCGTCGTAGAACCACTTGGGCGGCAACCATTTGGGGGTCGCCGTCAGCCCCCGGGCCGCGTCGCCGCGCAGCGCGGCCGCCAGTTCGTCGGGTGTGATGTGGACTTCCAGGGTCGGTGCTCTCATACCTCTCCGATCTCCAGAACTTTCTCGGATGACGCTCACAGCGGAGTCGTGATCAGGTGGCCGGGACGCGCGGTGACGATGTGCGCGTCCGGAATCTCCTTCCAGTTGTGGTTACGGTCGTAGGGCTCGGAGCTGACGACCGCACGGTCGTCGTCGACGAGGGCCGAGAGCGAGTGGTCCCACGTGGTCGCCCACAGCTGCCGGCCGTCACCGAGGAGCATGTTCAGCCGCGACCCGGGCGCCGCCTCGGTGACCGCCGTCGTCACCTGCATCAGCGCCACCTCGGGGCTGTTGTCGCGCAGGGCGTGGCGCACGAGCAACCACAGCAGCGCCGAATCGGTGGGCGCCTCGAGCCCCAGGAGATCCACGGTGGGAAGCCCGGCCGCGGGACCGATCATCGACTCGGGCCAGTTCGAGATGCGGCCGTTGAGGCTGAACGCCCAATGCCCGGATACGAACGGGGCACACGCGCTGCGCTCGACGGGCATCCCGACGGTCGCCGAGCGGATCGCGGCCAGCACCGCATGCGAGCGGACCCGCGAAAGCATCTCGGGTAACGCCGGATCCGACCAGATCGGCATCGCGCTGCGGTACCGCGACAGCGTCGGCCCCCACCACGCCGCGCCGAACCCGTCCGCATTGATGGTGCCGCCGCCGCGCATGTCCCGCGGCGACCACGACTGCCGTAGCAGCGAGAACTCCCCCGCCGAGACCACCTCACGAACGGATCGCGTCGGTCCGATGTAGCCCAGGTGCCGGCACATCACACGTCCCGGGCACAACGGAAACCGGCGAAGATCTGACGCCGGATCGGATGATCCCAGTTCCGGAAGGTGCCCCGGCACGCGATCGGGTCGGTGCCGAACGAGCCGCCGCGCAGCACCCTGTAGTCGCCGTCGAGGAACACCTCCGAGTACTCGAGATACGGAAACGCCGCGAACCCCGGGTAGCCGGTGAACGACGACGACGTCCACTCCCACACGTCGCCCATCAACTGCTGCACCCCGAGCGCGGACGCGCCCGCGGGGTACGAGCCGATCGGCGCAGGGCCCAGATGGCGCTGCCCGAGATTCGCCCGGGTCCGGTCGGGTTCGTCGTCGCCCCAGGGGAAGCGGCGCGAGCGCCCGCTCACCGGGTGCCACCGTGCGGCCTTCTCCCATTCGGCCTCGGTCGGCAGCCGCTTGCCCGCCCATCGCGCGTACGCCTGGGCCTCGAACCAGCAGACGTGCACGACCGGCTCGTCCGGCGGAACGGGCTCGAGGATCCCGAAACGGTGCCGCCACCAGTTCCCGCCGCCATCACCGGTCCAGAACAGCGGCGCCTCGAGCCCGGACTCGCGTCGATGCCGCCACCCACGCTCGCTCCAGAGTTCCCGCCGCCGGTAGCCGCCGTCCTCGATGAAGTGCGCGTAGTCGGCGTTGGTGACCGGGACGGTGTCGATCGCGAACTCCTCGACATGCACCCGGTGCGCGGGACGCTCGTTGTCCAGCGCCCACGGATCGTCCGAGGTCCCCATCGTGAACTCCCCCGCGGGGATCACCGCCTCGCGCTCGGTCACCGGCCGGCGGGCGGCCCGGACCGGCGGCGCGGTGAGCACCGCGGGTCCCTTCCGCAACTGGTGGGTCGCGAGCATCGTCTCGTCGTGCTGCTGCTCGTGTTGCGCGATCATCGCGAACGCGAAACCGTCCTGCTCGAGCCGACGCCCACGAAAACTGCTCGCGTCCAGAACATCCCATACCTTGCGGCGAACCTGACCGACGTAGTGCCGCGCCTCGGCGGGCCCGAGCAGCGGCAGCGTCGGACGCGCGGATCGCGCGTGCTTGAACGCGTCGTACAGCTCGTCGATGTCGCGGCGCACCGGCTCGCGGCCGCCCACGTCGCGGACCAGCCACAGCTCCTCCTGATTGCCGATGTGCGCCAGGTCCCACACCAGCGGGCTCATCAGCGGCGAGTGCTGGGCCACCAGATCGGCATCGTCGACGCACTCGATCAGGGAGTTGCTGCGTTCCCGGGCCCGCAGCAGCGCCGCCTCCAACTGCTCGCGCACCCCCGTCACGACCGCTCCCCCGTCGGGCACTGCCCGCGGCGACATCGCGCGGCGGCGGCACCGAGGCCCGACGCCAACCCCCGGTCGGGTGCGTACTCGGCGGCGAGTTCGAGCAGATCGCCCGCAGCGGTGCGCAGTTCACCGTCCCCGAGCCCGAAGCGGGCCGCGTCGGACCACCGTCCGCGCGTCGTCGTTCCCACACCCACGGCCGCGAGCGCCGCGTCCGGCGAGGTCGACAGCGCCTCGATCGCCGCGATCGGGAACCGCCACTGGTCCCCCGGCTGGGCGTCGAAATACCGCACTTCGAGGTGACCCACCGCGCGCACCGGCGGAAACACGGTGGTGAGGTGGTAGTCCAGGTCGGCGTGGGTGGGCCGGCGCCCCAGTTCGTCGTCGAGCCCGCCGTCGATCCAGTCCGCGAACGTCGCGCCGGGTGGCGCCGTCCAGCACGGCCCGTCCCGGATCACGCACAGCAGCGGGACATCGAGGACCCAGCGCGCGTAGTCACCGACCGGATCGAGCGTCACGTCGGCCGTTCCGGTGGTGCGCGGCGGGTCCAACTCGAGCCACGTACGCATCCGCTGCGACGCCCAGTCCCCCGGCGGAATGCCACACAGCCGCGGCGAGCACGCGAACGCGGCGAGCAGCGCGGGCCCGACGGCGTGCAGGAGGTTCCACCGACGGGCCACCTCGTCGACATCGGCACCCGCGTCGACGCTGACCTGCACGGCGGCGGTGTTGCACATCATGAGCTTGCCGAACGGGCCGATGTCCTCGAAGCGCTCCTCCATCGCCCGGTATCGGGGCAGCTGGAGGAGTCGGTGAGCCGCGCGGCGCGCATCGGCGGCATCCGAATGGGCGGCGATGGAGCGGCGGGCGAGGAGATGGCGCAGAACCCGTTCGTCGGAGGCGAGGGCTTCGCAGAGCGCGAAGGCGCTGTCACGGGGAGCGCTGGAGAGTTCGATCTGACCGCCGGGTTCGACGGTGACGAGACTGCCTGCCGGCAGTGGTAGAGCGGGGGAATCGGGCACGAGCGATCGGGGTGCGTGGGGGCCGAGAGCTGCGGCGATGGCAGCCAGCCCGGGGCGCGTGGGAGCAGGACTGTGGTGCGCGGTGAGCCACTCGAGCTCCGCGCCGATCAGCCTCGGCGGACCCAGTTTGAAGCAGACACCGCCGACGTACGACTCCGCTGCGGGGCGCGACGTCAGACTGGTGGACTCGACAGCGACAACCATGCCATCCTCCCCTCGGGGGCGGTCGAGCGTCCTTCTCGAGGGTAGAGCCCGCTCCCCGATGTGGCTACCGATGAGGAGGAATTGCCGTGCTCGATCTCGAACGGCTCAGGCAGGACACCCCGGGATGCCTCGAGCGGGTGTTCCTCGACAGCGCCGGATCGTCGCTACCGCCGCAGCCGGTCCTCTCGACCGTCATCGGGCACCTGCGCCGCGAGGCCGAGGTCGGCGGGTACGTCGCGGCCGACGAGCGCGCCGACGACCTCGCCGCCGTCCGCGGCTCGATCGCCCGATTGATCGGCGCGACACCGGCCGCCATCGCCCTGGTCGACAGCGCGACGCGGGCGTGGTGCGAGTTCTTCGGGGCCGTCCCGTTGCGCGCCGGCGACCGGATCCTGGTCTCACGGGTGGAGTACGCGAGCAACGCGATCACCGCGCTGCACCGCGCCCGCGCGGCGGGGGCGACGGTGGAGGTGGTGCCGAGCGATCCCAGTGGCCGGATCGATCTCGACGCCCTCGACCGGATGCTCGACGACCGGGTACGACTGGTCTCGCTCGTCCACGTGCCCACCAACGGCGGGCTGATCAACCCGGTCCGTGAGGTCGTCGAACTCGCGCACCGGCACGGCGCGCTGGTACTGCTCGACGCGTGCCAGTCGATCGGGCAGGTTCCGATCGACGTCGACGACCTCGGGGTGGATGCACTGTCGGCGACAGGGCGAAAGTGGTTGCGGGGCCCGCGCGGAACCGGATTCCTGTACCTGCGGACCGAACTTGCCGGATCACTGACGCCGTCGGCCCTCGATCTTCATGGTGCGGAATGGATTTCGGCGGACGACTACCGGCCCGCGCCGGACGCGACCCGCTTCGAACTGTGGGAGTGCGRCGTCGCGGCGAGGCTCGGCCTCGGCGCCGCGGTCGACTACCTCCTGGGCATCGGAATCGACTACGCCGCAAGGGCGATCGCCGATCGCGCCGATTCCCTCCGCGAGGGACTGGGCGCACTGTCCGGTGTCGAGGTCCGGGACCTGGGCGTCGACCGGAGCGGCATCGTGACCTTCACCGTCGACGGCGTCGATCCCGCACTGGTCCGGGAACACCTCGCGAACAATCGGATCACCGTCACGGTGAGCGGTCGCTCGTCGACCCTGCTGGACATGAGCGCACGCGGTCTCGACGCCGTCGTCCGCGCGTCGCCGCACTACTTCGTCTCCGACGGCGACATCGAGTGGGTCCTCAGGACGCTGTCGACGCTCCGATAGCGCATCGGCCACTTCGGCCACATCTGACCCTCGAGTAACATTTCGGACAACTGTTTCGCAATGCTCATATAACTGCCCCGACGCGCCGGTAGTCACATGACTGGCATCAACCGATCACTGGGGAGGAATTGAGTTATGCAGCGCACCAAGGCCGCCGTTCTGTCGGCGGGCATCCTCGCGGCGGGTCTCCTGCTCGCCGCGTGCAACGACGACGACGGGACGCCGGTGCCCGAAACCACGTCCACCGCGCCCAGCACCACGACCTCGGCGCCACCG
>NZ_JBFRDL010000039.1:0-47702 GCF_052113525.1 Rhodococcus sp. TAF43 | reverse complement strand
GACGTAGGCGGCGTGGTGCTTGTCGTGGTGCAGCTCCATGATCTTGCCGGAGATGTGCGGCTCGAGGGCGGCGTAGTCGTAGGGGAGATCGGGCAGCGAGTAAACGGTCATGTAGTTGATCATGCAACCTCGAGTGCGCTCGAGGTCTACAGCTTGTGCCGGATGTCACCACGGATCCGCGCGTACGGTTCGCCTACGCTCGTTCCCGTGTCCGGAACCCCCCACGCCCACGAACCGCACGTCCCGCTGCCGGTCGAGATCCCCGTCACCGAGTCCATCGCCGACGAGTCGCTGGATCTGAAGACGCAGATCGTGCGCTTCGTGGTCACCGGCGGGCTGTCCGCGATCGTGGACCTCGGGCTGCTTCTGCTTCTGTTGAAGACCGGAATGCCGTTCGCGGTGGCGAAGTCGATCAGCTTCATCGTGGGCACCACCACGGCGTACCTGATCAACCGGCGCTGGACGTTCAAGGCGGAGCCGAGTCGCGCCCGCTTCATTGCGGTTGTGCTGCTCTATGCGGTCACCTTCGCGGTTCAGGTCGGCATCAGCACCTGGCTGAACAGTCAACTCTCGGACACCTGGTGGCGCGTGCCGCTGGCATTCGTGATCGCGCAGGGCACCGCGACGGTCATCAACTTCGTGGTCCAGCGCGCGGTGATCTTCAAGATCCGCTGACGCGACTGGACACCTGTCTGGAGACACTTCCGGTTTCGGTTGGAACAGGTTACATTTCCTGAACCGAACCACGCGGAGGAGTCAGATCGTGCGCTACGGCATCAGCCTGTTCACCAGTGACCGAGGAATCACCCCCGCGGCCGCCGCGCAGGCAGTGGAGGAATGCGGCTTCGACGCGTTCTACGTGCCCGAACACACGCACATTCCGGTGAATCGCGAGTCGAACCACCCCGGTACCGGCACCGAGGCCCTGCCCGACGATCGCTACATGCGCACCCTCGACCCGTGGGTCGCGCTCGGCACCGCCGCATCGGTGACGTCGCGGATCCGGCTCGGCACGTCGGTGGCGCTGCCGCTCGAGCACGACCCCATCACGCTCGCCAAGACCATCGCGTCCCTCGATCACCTGTCGGGTGGGCGCGTCACGTTCGGCGTCGGCTACGGCTGGAACGCCGAGGAACTCGCCGACCACGGTGTCGACCCCAAGAAGCGTCGGACCGCGCTGCGCGAGTACCTCGAGGCGATGCAGGCGCTGTGGACGCAGGAGGAGGCGTCGTACGACGGGCAGTTCGTGCGCTTCGGGCCGAGCTGGGCATGGCCCAAGCCGATCCAGCAGCCGCGGCCGCCCGTCCTCGTCGGCGCCGGGGCGTCGGAGAAGACGTTCACGTGGATCGCCCGCTCCGCCGACGGCTGGATCACCACGCCGATCGAGCAGGACATCGAGGACAACGTCACGCTGCTGCGCAAGATCTGGGCCGACGCCGGCCGTTCCGGGCAGCCCGAGATCATCGTCCTCGCCGGCAAGCCGGATGCCGAGAAGCTGGCCCGCTGGCAGGATCTCGGCGTCAGCGAGGCACTGTTCGGGATGCCCGACAGCTCCGAGGAGGAGGTCCGCGCGTACCTGCAGCGCCTGGCCGGCAAGCTCGCCATCGGCTGACACCGGTCAGCGAGGCGGGCCCTCCTGCAACACCAGCGACCCCGATCGCGGGGCCCCGGTGGCGTCGATCCATTGCAGCTGGACGGGGTCGCCCGGGTGGAGGGCGTTCATCCGGATCGTGAGGTCGGCGGCGGCGCGGACGGGTACGCCGTCGAATTCGACGATCACGTCGCCGCGTGCGAGTCCGGCAACCTCGGCCGGGCTGCGAAAGCTGACGAGCGTCACCTCCGCACCCGCGGGCACGTTCGACATCGGGTCGCGGTGGTCGCGGACACTGACCCCGAGCATCGGGGTGGGGCCGATGTGGACCGTGTCCGACGGCCGGCCGGTCAGCACCTGGTCCACCAGCTCCATCGCCGAGTCGATCGGGATCGCGTACGACTTCGGCGCGGGCGCCTGCGGCACGTCACGTTCGACGGCGTTCCCGGCGCTGCTGACCCCGATCACCTCGCCGAACGCGTTCACCAGCGGGCCGCCCGAGTCGCCGGGCCGGACGTCGGCGTCCACCTCGATCAGCCCCGACAGCTGATTGCGGGAGCCGTCGGTGGAGTTGCGGGTGGTGACCGTGACGCCGAGCCGGGTGACGGCGCCGGGTGCCGGCACCGGCACCCCGCCGCCCTCCGCGTTCCCGATCGCGGTCACCGGATCGCCGACACGCGCCGAGTGCGCCGACCCCAGCGCCGCGCCCGGCAGGGCGTTGCCGCCGGGCAGTCGGAGCACCGCGAGATCGCGGGAGCTGTCGTAGCCGACGACCTCGGCGGGATACCGGCGCATGTCGTGCATGCTGGTCGCGGCGATGTCGGTGCCGCCGTCGATCACGTGATGGTTGGTGAGCACGATCGCCGCGGAATCGGCCGGGTGCAGGACGATTCCGGTCCCCGCCGTCGTACCGAGCGCCGAGTGGGTCGTGACGGTGACGATCGTGGGAACGACGCGGGCCGAGAGTTCCTGTGGGGCAAGCGGAACGGCCGGCGGGGGAGCCGGTGCCACGACCGACGTCGTCGCCGGCGGTGACGCGTCGATTGTGCCGTGTTCGAGAGGTATGGCCAGGAGCGCGAGGCCTGCGGCCACGAGCACTGCAACGGCAGCACTGGCGCGGCGCACCCTCGTCGCTCTCATGGGTTCAGTCGCTTCCCTCCCGGTACACCGGAAGCAGACCGGAATCGCGGGCCTGCAGCAGTGTCGGCGCGGCGAGATCCTTGTCGGACAGCGTCCACTGCAGCGGTGTGCCGTCGCGTCCGACGCCCGGCCACTCGATGCCGATGCCGGGGTCCAGCGGGCTCACCTCGTGCTCGCGCTCGGGGTTGTAGCCGGACGAGCACAGGTAGATCACCGTCGAGTCGTCCTCGAGCGACAGGAACGCGTGCCCGAGGCCCTCGGAGACGAAGAGCGCGCGACGGTCGACGTCGTCGAGCAGCACCGAATCCCACTGCCCGAACGTCGGCGACCCGACCCGCAGATCCACCACGACGTCGAGGACCGCGCCCTTGACACACGTGACGTACTTGGCCTGACCGGGCGGGACGTCGGCGAAGTGGATGCCGCGCAGCACGCCCGCGGCGGACACCGAGCAGTTCGCCTGCTGCAGGTCCAGCGTCCGGCCGATCGCCGCGGAAAAACCGGTGAAGCCCGGCTCCTTGAACCATTCGAGGAACACCCCGCGGTGATCGCCGAACTGTCGGGGCGTGATCTCCCACGCCCCCGGAACCTTCAACTCCCGATAATCCATGTCACCATTCTCTGCCGCGGTCGAGCAGTCCCAGCAGGTACGTGCCGTACCCGGACTTGACCAGCGGCTGCGCGCGCTCGCGCAGTTCGTCGTCCGAGATGAAGCCGCGCCGCCACGCCACCTCCTCCGGAACGCCGATCTTGAGGCCCTGCCGCTGCTCGATGGTGCGCACGTAGTTCGACGCGTCGAGCAGTGAATCGAACGTGCCGGTGTCGAGCCACGCGGTGCCCCGCGGCAGCACCTCCACCTGCAGGCGTCCAGCCTCGAGATAGGTGCGGTTGACGTCGGTGATCTCGTACTCGCCGCGCGCCGACGGCGTCAGGTCCCGCGCGATGGCGACGACGTCGTTGTCGTAGAAGTACAACCCCGGCACCGCGTAGTTGGACCGCGGCGCCGCCGGCTTCTCCTCCAGCGAGATCGCGGTGCCCGAGTCGTCGAACTCGATGACGCCGTACGCGCCGGGATCCGACACCCAGTACCCGAACACCGCGCCGCCCTTGACGTCGTGGAATCGGGTGAGCGTGGTGCCCAGGCCAGGGCCGTAGAAGATGTTGTCGCCGAGGACGAGCGCAACCGAATCCGAACGGATGTGGTCCGCGCCCAGCACGAACGCCTGGGCGAGACCGTTCGGTTCGTGTTGCACCTGGTAGCTCAGCGAGATGCCGAACCGGGAGCCGTCGCCCAGCAGGTTGCGGAACTGGTCGGCATCGCCGGGGGTGGTGATGATCAGGATGTCGCGGATCCCGGCCAGCATCAGCGTCGAGAGCGGGTAGTAGATCATCGGCTTGTCRTAGACSGGCASCAGYTGCTTGSTCACGCMCWGCGTGATCGGGTRCAGCCGGCTGCCCGTGCCACCAGCCAGAATGATTCCGCGCATGTAGAGCAGTGTTTCACGGGTAGCCGCGCGAGCGCGGTGGAGTGCGAAAGACCTAGCTCTTACGCATCTGAATCGCCGTGATCGTCGCGGTTGCGCACAGTGCGATGGACGACAGCAGGAGCAGCCACAGTCCCCACCCGATGTCGGGGCCGATCATCTCCCCGAAGAACTCCTCGTCCTCGGTGGACAGGTTGGCCATGTCGTAGATCGCAACCAGCAGGCAGATCGCACCGACGGCGGTACCGGCCCACTGGAGGCCGAATCGCGCTGGCGCGGTCCGGGTCAGCAGTACGCCGAGCGTTGCTGCGGCGAGGACGCCGAGGATCAGAGTGATCACGCCGTCGCCCTCGGTGCCACCGACGCTGAGCCCCAGGAACGTCACCCACGGTCCGATGCTGCCGATGATGACGCCGACACTCGCGACGAGAGCGCCGATCAGCATGGGGCGGTGCTTCGGGGCGGTGACGGGCGCGGGACCGTGAGGGGGTGGGCCCATCGGATAGTCCGCCGGCCAGGAGCCCTGATGCGGGGGTTGTGCCGGGTTCTGGCCGGGCATCGACGGGTAGCCCTCAGGGCCAGGGTTGGACATGGAGCCTCCGCGGTCGGACTGGAGTGGATCGGATGGCCACGATATCGGTAAACCGGCCAACTGGTTCGTAATTGGAGGCGCCCGTGTCGATCGGTGGCCGGGCTTCTCGTCCCAAGCAGAGTCGTTGATGTCCCGTTAGCGTCGAAACGACCGATGAACAAAAGACCTGCCTACTGCAGCTCCCCGTCTGAAGGGACCCCCTACGAATGCAGGAATCGACGTACGGTCCCGAGCGCCTGACGGTGGACGACGAGTCCACCGAACCGGGCGGCGACGTGGACCGTCGGACGCTGCGCAAAGCCATCACTGGCTCGGCGATGGGCAACGCGACGGAGTGGTTCGACTACGGCGTGTACGCCACTACCGCCACGTATCTGACCCAGAATTTCTTTCCCGGGCATCTCGGCTCGATCGGGACGATGCTCGGATTCGCGATCTCGTTCGTCCTCCGCCCGCTGGGCGGCATGATCTGGGGCCCGCTCGGCGACCGGTTGGGACGAAAAGCGGTGCTGGCGACCACAATTCTGCTCATGTCGGGTGCAACGGCGCTGATCGCAGCGATCCCGTCGTACGCGTCGATCGGCATCGCTGCTCCGCTTCTGCTGATCCTCCTGCGTGTGGTGCAGGGCTTCTCCACCGGCGGCGAGTACGGCGGCGCCGCCACCTTCATGGCCGAGTGCGCGCCCGACGACAAGCGCGGCCGGTACGGCAGCTTCCTCGAGTTCGGAACCCTCGGTGGATTCGCCGCCGGTACCGCCGTCGTGATGCTGTGCGAGCTGATGATCTCGGACGACGACATGGCGGCGTGGGGCTGGCGGATCCCGTTCCTCATCGCCCTGCCGCTCGGCCTGGTCGGGTGGTATCTGCGCAGCAAACTCGACGAATCGCCCGTGTTCAACGAGGTGGACGCGCAGGGCGACAGCCAGGACTCGATCCTGGGCGGGCTCGCCGACCTGCTGAAGAACTACTGGCGGCCGATCCTGATCCTGACCGGCATGGTCGTCGCGCTGAACGTGGTCAACTACACCCTGCTGACCTACCAGCCGACCTACCTGGAGTCGACGCTGGGTCTGAGCACGSAGTCGACCACGATCATCGTCCTGGTCGGGGAACTGGTCATGATGGCCTGTATCCCGTTCTTCGGACGCTGGTCGGACACCCTCGGGCGCAAACCGATGTGGTGGGCGTCGCTGATCGGATTGTTCGTGGCCGCCGTGCCGATGTACTGGCTGATGGCGAGGGGCTTCGTCTGGGCGCTCATCGCCTTCGCGGTCCTCGGCCTGCTGTACCTGCCGCAATTGGCGACCATCTCCGCGACGTTCCCGGCGATGTTCCCCACCCAGGTCCGCTACGCCGGATTYGCGATCGGCTACAACGTCTCGACGGCGCTCTTCGGTGGGACGGCCCCGCTCGTCAACGACGCGGTCATCCACGCGACCGGCTGGAACCTCTTCCCAGCGATCTACATGATGGGCGCGTGCGTCATCGGTCTCGTCTCGGTCGCCTTCCTCCGCGAGACGGCCGGCGTCTCTCTCCGCGGCACCTCCATCCCGGGCGAGGCGGAGGAGGAGGCGAAGCCGGAACCGGCGTCGGCGTGAGCGGGCACTGTCCCTCGGTAGTCTCCCCGGTATGAGGCTGCTCGTCACCGGTGGCGCCGGATTCATCGGCGCCAATTTCGTCCACCAGACCGTCACCGAACGCCCCGACGTCCGGGTCACGGTCCTGGACGCGCTGACGTATGCCGGAAACAAGGCCTCGCTGGACGCGGTCGCCGACCGGATCGACTTCGTGCACGGCGACATCGCCGACGCCGACGTGGTCAGCCGTCTGGTCGCCGATTCCGACGCCGTCGTGCACTTCGCGGCCGAGTCCCACAACGACAACTCGCTCGCCGACCCGTGGCCGTTCGTGCGCACCAACGTCGTGGGGACGTACACGCTGCTGCAGGCCGTCCGCGACCACGACGTCCGCTACCACCACATCTCCACCGACGAGGTGTACGGCGACCTCGAACTGGGCGATCCGGCCCGGTTCACCGAGTCCACCGCCTACAACCCGTCGAGCCCGTACTCGTCGACCAAGGCGTCGAGCGACATGCTGGTGCGGGCGTGGGCGCGCTCGTTCGGGATCCGGGCGACGCTGTCGAACTGCTCCAACAACTACGGCCCGTTCCAGCACGTGGAGAAGTTCATCCCGCGGCAGATCACCAACCTGCTCGACGGCGTCCGCCCCAAGCTGTACGGGCAGGGTCGCAACGTCCGCGACTGGATCCACGTCGACGATCACAACCGTGCGGTGTGGGACGTCCTCGAGCGCGGCCGACTGGGGGAGACGTACCTGATCGGCGCGGACGGCGAGGTCGACAACCGCACCGTGATCGCGATGCTGCTGGAGCTTTTCGGGCGACCTGCTGACGACTTCGATTTCGTCCCCGACCGCCCCGGTCACGACCTGCGGTACGCGATCGACTCGACACGACTACGCACCGAACTCGGCTGGGAGCCGCGCTACCGGGACTTCCGCAGCGGCCTCGAGGCCACCGTGCAGTGGTACCGGGACCATCCCGAGTGGTGGCGTCCGGCCAAGGAAACGACCGAGGCCGGATACGCGCGCACCGGGCAGTAGCCCCAGCCTGCCCGAACGCCCCGATCCGGCCACGTCGGGTGCCAGGTCGCGGTAGCGTGACCAGCATTCGTGTCGGGACAGTTCACTCGGTCGTCGAACCGGAGGGGGCACTCGTATGGGGGCCGGACCGCAGAACAAGTCACGTCGCAGCCGCCGCGCGTCCGTGAGGGCCGGCATGGTTGCAGCCGCCGTCGCGGCGGTGAGCCTGGGCACGACAACGGCTCAGGCCGCGGCCGACCCCGTCGCGGGTTCCCCACCGTGCTCGCCGGTCCGGGTGGAGGGTCTGCTGGCCAACGTCACCAATGCGGTGGCGCCGGGCCTCGAGCTGCCGCTGCCGTGCCAGGACGCGGTCGGAGTCGGCGTCGTCGGCCCCGCCGAGGTGCAGGCCGGGGTGATCGGTTCGGCCGTCGTCGCCGGACTCGGCAGTCTCGGACTGCTCGGCGCGAGCAGCATCGACTGGAACAACATCGGCCCCGACAACACCGGTTCCTTCAACCTGGGATGGGCCAACACCGGATCGAACAATGTCGGGTCGGCCAACACCGGTTCGGGCAACGTCGGGTCCGCGAACACCGGTTCCGGCAACGTCGGTTCGGCCAACACCGGTTCCGGGAACCTCGGGTCCGCGAACACCGGGTCCTTCACCTACGGCTCGCTCAAGACCGGGATCGGTTCGCTGGCCGCCGGCTCGCTCGGTATCGGCACGCTCAGCTGAGCATGCCGGGCGTGCTCACGCCTTGCTGGGGAGCGGCACCCGTGACTGCTCGTGCACCAGCGCGTTGCGCAGGGCCCGGTTGCCGGCGAGCGCGGCCACCGTTCCCGCGAGCACCTCGCAGAGCGTGAACAGCAGCCGCGACGTCAGCGCCAGCGCGAGTGCGGTGCCGGAGTCGGCCACCGGGGCGAGCGCCGCGACGATCACCGCCTCGCGGACGCCGATCCCGGACGGCACCACGAAGACCAGTACGCCGGCGCACATCGCCAGCGCGATCGCACCGATCGACGCGATCAGCCGGTCGGTGCCGAACCCGCCGAACGTGGACGCCAGGATCCACAGGTGCACGCCGTACGCGACCCAGCTCACCGAGCACCAGATCAGCGCCAGGCCGATCTTGTGCATCGTGAGCGGCCGCTGCAGCGGCGCGCGGCGCAGCACCTTGAGCGCGATGTTCACGAGCCGGGTCAGCACCGGCGGATACGCGCAGATCAGCGCGATGGGCACCAGCGCGATCACCGCGACCGCGGCCGGGGTGCCGATCTGGAACAACGCCGGCAGCCCGAGCAGGCCCACCAGCAGGGCCGACGTGGTGCTCAACCCCACCGTGACCAGCACGGTGATGAACGCCGCCGCCCCGGAGACGCCGGCCCGGCGCGCCAGTTCGGTCTGCAGCACGAACGCCCACACGCTGCCCGGCAGGTACTTGCCGAGCTGGCCGACGAGGTAGCAGCGGGCCGCGTCGAACGCGGGAATCGGTTGCTCGAGCGCGCCGAGCGTGTGCTGCCACGCACGGACGGCGGCGCCCATGCCGAGGAAGATGAAGACAGTCGACGCGACCAGCGACCACCACGACAGGTCGTGGATCGTCCCGCGGACCTCGGTCCACTGCGACTTCACCGCGAATCCGATCGCCACGACGATCGCGACGGTCACGACGATCCGGAGGGCGTTCACCAGCAGCGTTCGCTTGGTGTTCGGCGGCGACTCCGGCGGTTCGGCGACGGAATCGGTGTCGGATGTCATCCGAGTCCACTCCTCGCGTGGTCCGTCAGGGCTTCTCGACCATAGCAACCGGTCATGCGGTGGCAGGGAAAGCGAGCGGCTTCGCTGCACGCTCACGCCACCAGTCGAACGCGGTCGCGAGGGCGTCCGGAACGGTGCCCGCGGACATTCCAGGCGTATACAACTGCGCGACCGCGGCGACATCGGATTCCGCGATTCCCGACCGGCTCATGCCGATCGTGTTGGCACCCCGCAGCTCCACCGGATTCCCGAACGCCTTCGCGAACGGGGGCACGTCCTTGACGACGACGGTGCCCATGCCGGTCACCACGCCGGCGCCGACGACGCGGCGCTGATGCACCACGGTGTGCATGCCGATGTTCGCGCCGTCGCCGACGCTGACGTGCCCGGCGAACGTCGATCCCGCCGAGACGACGCAGCGGTCGCCGACCTGGACGTCGTGCTCGATCGCGACCCGGTTCATGACGAAGCACCCGGCGCCCACGGTCGTCACCCGCTCGCTGCCCTGGTGCACCGTCGAYAGTTCGCGGATCGTGGTGTCGGCGCCGATCACGATGCCGCGGTGCGGCGCCGGCTCCGACCACGAGGCGGGGTGCGCGGCACCGAGGATCTCGGGGGGCGCGCCGAGCACCGCGCCCGCGCCGATCCAGCACCGGTCACCGATGGTGAGCGGACCGGTGAGGACCGCGTGCGGTCCGACGGTCACGTCGTCGCCGATGACGACGGCGTCGCCGATCACAGCGGTGGGGTGGATGTGACAGTTCTGTCCGATCGACATGGTCCGGCGGGAATCCTTCCGGGGGCGGGAGGCAGCACTTCGCTACCCTCAGGCGGTTGCCCCCGATGATTCGCGGGGTGTCTCGAAGGAATCTATCGGAGGGCCATTCAGTGATTGCAATCTCGAGCATCTCGTTCGGGGAGGACGTCGAACGGGAGGTCCTGGACACGCTGCGGTCGGGGATCGTGGCGCAGGGCCCCAAGGTCAAGCGGCTCGAGGAGGAGTTCGCGGCGCTGGTCGGTGTCCGRCACGCGGTGGCCGTGAACAACGGCACCACGGCGCTCGTCGCGGCCCTGCAGGTGCAGGACCTGCAGCCCGGCGACGAGGTGCTGACCAGCCCGTTCACCTTCGTGGCGACGCTCAACGCGATCCTGGAGGCCGGTGCGACGGCGCGTTTCGCCGACATCTCCGAGGCCGACTTCAACCTCGATCCGGCCGTCGCGGCCACCCGGATCACCGACCGGACGAAGGTCCTGCTGCCGGTGCACCTGTACGGCCAGTCGGCGGACATGGCGGCGCTGATGCCGCTCGCCGGCGAGCACGGGCTGTCCGTCGTGGAGGACGCCGCGCAGGCGCACGGCGCGACATTCGACGGCCGCGGCGCCGGCAGCTTCGGGCTCGGCTGTTTCTCGTTCTATGCGACGAAGAACCTCACCACCGCCGAGGGCGGCATGATCACCACCGACGACGACGTCCTCGCCGACCGCCTGCGCGTGCTCCGCAACCAGGGCATGCGGGAACGGTACGTCTACGAGATGGCGGGCCAGAACTACCGGATGACGGACCTGCAGGCCAGCCTCGCGCTGCCGCAGATGGCGTCGTACCCGCAGCAGGTCGAGGCGCGGCGCCGCAACGCGGAGGCCCTGCAGGCGGGCCTGAAGGATGTCGCCGGTCTGCAGTTGCCGAGCGAGCTGCCCGGCCGCGAGCACGTGTGGCACCAGTTCACGCTGCTGCTGGCCGAGGACGCGCCGATCGATCGCGACACCCTGTCGGCCCGGCTGACCGAGCGGGGTGTCGGCAGCGGCATCTACTACCCGAAGGCGGTCTACGACTACGAGTGCTACCGCGAGCACCCGCGCGTCGTCATCGAGGACACCCCGGTCGCGACGTCGGTCGCGGCCCGCTGCCTGAGCATCCCCGTCCACGCTCGACTGTCGGAGTCGGACGTGGACCAGATCATCGCCGCGGTCCGCGGCGCGATGGAGGCATGAGCATGAGCAACCCGAAGATCGCCCTGATAGGTGCCGGCAAGATGGGCTCGCTGCACGCCCGCGTCGTGTCGCAGTCGCCGCTGACCGACCTCGCGCTCGTGATCGAGCCCAACGCCGAGCAGGGCCAGGCGGTGGCCGAGCGCTGCGGTGCGCAGTGGGCGCCCGACTTCACCGACCTGTCCGGCGTCGACGCCGTCGTCGTCGCGGCGGCCACCCCCGCGCACTACGAACTCGCCGGACGCGTCCTCGACCTCGGCAAGCCGCTGCTGGTGGAGAAGCCGCTCGCCGCCACCTACGAGCAGAGCGTCGACCTGGTGGAGCGTTCGGCGCGCGCCGACGTCCCGCTGATGTGCGGTCTGCTCGAGCGCTTCAACCCGGCCGTGCGCACCGCCCGCGAGTTCGCGGGCGAGGTGTGGCAGGTGACCGGCACGCGGCACTCGCCGTTCGTGTCCCGCATCCCGACCGGTGTCGCGACCGACCTGCTCATCCACGACCTGGACCTCGCGATCGGGTTCGTCGGCTCGGAGCCTGTCCAGGCCCGCGCCGAGTTCGGCTACTTCCATCCGACCTCGATCGAGAACCGCGCCGAGGACAGCGCAGACGCCGTCATGCGCTTCGAATCCGGCGCGGTGGCAACCATTTCCGCGAGCCGGCTCAGTCAGCGCAAGATCCGTCAGCTGTCGCTGCTCGAGGCGGACCGTCTCATCGAGATCGATCTGCTGCGCCGCGACATCACCGTCTACCGGCACGTCGACGACGACATCACCGCCGACGGCAGCAGTTACCACCAGCAGACGATCATCGAGATCCCCACGATCCGGTACAGCGAGGAGCCGCTCTCCGCGCAGCTCGGACACTTCGTCGGACTGCTGAACGGCACCGGCGACGTTGCCGCCGAACGGGCCTCGATCCTGCCCGCGCACCGCGCGGTCCACGAGGCGACAGTGTCTGCGGTCTCGGCGATCAGCTGAAGTTGCGGCCGATCACCGCTTGCACCAACGCGGCGGTCGGGAAGTCGGCCATGACGACTCCCGCCCGCCTGCGACCAGTGCATCGCCGGGCGGCGAAGCGCGCCCAGTATTACTGGACCTACCCCGAAGCCACGCCCAGCGGCCGCCGGAGGCGCTGTCTCGTGGTCTCGTAGAGCACGACGGATGCCGCGTTGGCGGCGTTGAGCGAGCTGGCCGAGCCCGTCATGGGGATACGCACGACCCGGTCGACGCCGTCGCGCCACGCCGCACTCAGGCCGGTCGTCTCGTTGCCGACGACGAGCAGCGTCGGCAACGTCAGGTCGACATCGAAGACATCGGCGTCGCCGTTCTCGTCCGTTCCGACGATCTGGATGGGGACGCCCGCGGCGCGATGCGACCCGACCCACGAGAAGACGTCGTGTGGGGACGACACTCGTACGGTCGGCACGGCGAACAGCGATCCGGTGCTCGCCCGCACGGCGGCACTGTCGTACGGGTCGGCCGCGTGTCCTGTCACGACGACGCCCGCCGCCCCGAACGAGTCGGCGGAACGGATGACGGAGCCGAGGTTGCCGGGGCTGGTGGGCCGGTCGAAGGCAACGCCGAGGAAGTCGTGCGCGACCGGGATGCGTCCCAGATCGTCACTGGGAAGGGACATTACGACGATGAGCTCGGGGGCGTCGGCCCCCTTCTCGCCGAGTTCGACGATCAGCTCGCGCGTGAGGGCGAATCGCTCGCCCTCGGCCCTGTCCAGGACGTCCCGCGCCCACTCGGACAGCCGGCGGTCGGCGTCGAAGAGGACGGCCTCGACGGCCCATCCTCGGTCGAGTGCGATCGTGATGGGCCGCACGCCCTGTACGACGAACGCGCGCAGGCGCTGCCGCTTGTTGCGGTTCGTCAGCAGCGCCTGCCATTGCTGGAAACGCGCGTTGCGCGTGGTGATCTTGTTGGCTGCCGGCGACATGCCGACACTCTAGAGACCTTCGACCCGAATCCGCAGCGGGGTATCCCCGGCCGGCCTACCGTCTCTCACCGGCGTTCGACGTCGGTGACGGCGACGGCGTAGGAGTCCGCCGCTTTCCGGAACTGTTCCTCGAGTCGCGGCCACCGGGGCTCGGCACCGAACCGCGAGCGCGCACGCAGATACTGCTCGCGCGCACCGGACTCGTCACCCGTGGCGAGTCGGTAACGCAGGACGTCGAAGTCGATGTCCGACCCCACGGATCGGACGATGTCGTCGGGGCCGCGAAGCTGACCCATCGCCGCCAGCGCCTCGGTGAGTGCCGCGCGGAGCTGGTCGGCGACGGCGGGAACATCGGTGTCGGCCTGCACGGTCACGTGCGGTCCGATCCCGGTCGCGATGTTCTCGATCCGGCTCCGGTACTGGCAGTCCACCTCGGCGGGACGGTCCTGCACCGGCCGTCCGATGACCCGGTCGAACTCCGGGGAGTAGACGCCGCAGTTGGTGTAGAAGCGGATCGACTCGTAGCTGTTGCCCGCCGAGCGTTGCAGGTTGACGACGTCGACCAACCCGTCCCGCTCCCGGGTGAAGGTCAGCCTCCGCTTCCGGAATCCGTGCTCCTTCAGGAGCGGGACAGCGCTCTCGCCGAGGAGGGTGGCGAATACTTGCTCAGCCGATGGATGCTCCATGCGGACATGCTCGCAGACCCGGGCGGCTCCCCGCCACAGATGAATTCGTCAGGTCAGTGGTTCGGCCGGTGATTGCTCCCAGCCGTCCCCGGTCCACGAGATGTCGATGGGGTATTCACTGTTGACGGCGTTGGCCCAGTAGTCGATGGTGCCGTGGTGCGGCGAGTCGAGTTCGATCCAGCCGATGGAGAACTCGTCGCGCAGCAGGCGTCGGGCGCGACGGTCGATGGCGCCCAGCGAGGCACAGAGCCCGCGGATCCGCGACTCGATCCAGTCGGCCGAGGGGTCCGGGATCGTGATCTCCAGGGCGCTCCCGTCGTGCAACGGGATCACGACCAGCAGCTCACCGGAGTCCGGTCGTATCTCCCRGGTCGCGTGACGCTCATAGGCGCGCAACAGCTCCCGCGCGTCGTAAGGCACACCACCGGACCGTCTGGACTGACCGAAGCGAAACACGGACTCATTCTGGCTCACCCGACGCCCGGGCGGGGATGCGCCGACGCCGGGCAGCCTGTGGGTGTCGTAGGTGGGTGTGTCGGTCCGCCCCCGCATCTCGTGCATGCCATCCGGGGAATGAGGTCGGGGCGTCGCCAGCGACGTGCGAGGTTCGTGTTCCGGCCTCGGCGTTCCAGCGAAACAAGACCGATTAGTGTGCATTGCGGATGCGACGTGTGCCTGTAGTCGGGACTGGCTCTGCTCGCCCATATTCGTGTTGGGGTTTGCCGGGTTGATCGAGGGTGGGATTGATGACGTTTCCGATGTTGTCCAAGGGGCAGAACATGTCCCTGCCGGATGATGTGATTCAGATCGATGTGGTGATCGGGTGGGCTGAGTCGGACATCGAGGTCGACGCATCCGCTTTGCTCTTGGGTGCGGATGGGAAGGTTCGTTCGGACGCGGACTTCGTGTTCTACAACCAGCCTGAGTCGTCGGACGGTTCGATCCGGTTCCTGGGTGCGGGTGCGACCGAGGAAGGGGCGCAGGCGCGGATTGCCATCGACCTGTCGACAGTTCCCGAGGACGTGCACACCGTGGCACTGGCGGGCAGTCTCGGCCAGGGCGGCTTCGGGGACCTGGGCAAACTCACTCTCCGTGTCGTCGACGGCGCTGGCCACACGCTGGCGGAGTACGTCACCGCGGACGCGACCACCGAGGCCGCGTTCGTCTTCGGCGAGGTGTACCGGCGCGGCGCCGAGTGGAAGCTGCGCGTCGTTGGCCAAGGGTGGGATTCCGGGCTCGCCGGCCTCGCGGGCGATTTCGGTGTCGACATCGACGACGAACCTGAATCCGAAACCGCGGACGACGTCGATGCCGCGTCGGACGCTGAGTCGGAACTTGTCACCACACCGCTCGAGACCATCGAGATCCAGCCGGACCCCGTGATGCCTGCACAGTCCGCCGAGCCGACCACACCGGCGAAGGCAAAGGCTCGCGGAGTACGTACCGCCAAGAAGGCTGTGAAGAAGGCCAAACCCCGCGAGTTCACGCTAGCTGAACACGACAGCTGGCGGCCGGCGCGATTGTTCTCGGTCGTCGGCGTCGGGGGGGGGGAGGAGCAAGAACGCCGTGCGACCTCGGCTCTGGTCGCGACGATGCAGGCCGTAAGTCCCTTTGCACGCGCTCTGTGTTCCCGGATGGGCGCCCCCGCAGGCGCTTTCGAAGGCTATGTGGAGGTGCAGTACGACTACGGCGACACAAAGGTGATCCCCGACGCCGTTCTGAAGGTATCCCGCGGCAGTCGGCTGTGGACCGGGTTGCTCGAGGTGAAGACGGGCAACGGCAAACTCGAGAAGGGGCAACTCGAGAACTACCTCGACGTGGCTCGAAAGAAGAAGTACGACGTGGTCGTCAGCCTGTCCAACGACGTCCCCGCCAGCGCCGGAGAATTGCCGATCGAGGTCGACCGCCGCAAACTCGCCAAGGTCGCGTTGCGCCACCTGTCCTGGGCAGAAGTCGCGCACGAGGCCCGGATGCTGCTCTCCCACGGTGGAATCGACAACGACGTGCAGGCGTGGATCCTCGCCGAGTTCGTGCGATACCTCGACCACCCCCGGTCCGGGGCAACCGAGTTCGTCGACATGGGCCGGCATTGGGTCACCGTCCGCGATGCAGTCACCGCCGGCACCCTCCGCGGCGGCGACCAGAAAGCCCTCACTGTCGCGGACACATGGGTGTCCCTCTCACGGCACCTGGCGCTGCGGCTGACTGCCGAACTCGGCGTCACCGTCAAACACATCGTGCCGCGCCGCTACAGCAACGACCCGGCAGCGCGGAACGCGTCTGTCGCAGAACGACTGGCAGCCGAAGGGATCTTCGAATCCGTACTCCGGATCCCGGAGACTGCGGGCGATGTGGCCGTGGTCGCGGATGTGCGCACAAACAAGATCCGCTGTCGGACCAAGGTGGCGGCACCGAACGAGGGCACGTCGGCTCGTCGCGTGTCGTGGTTGCTCAAGCAACTCAAAGATGTACCGGGCAATGTCCAGGTCGAAGCGGTGTTCTCCGAGCGTGGGAACGAGACGTGCGAGCTTCTCGAGACGGTGCGCGCGAATCCGAAGATCCTGACCGACAACCGGGCAGGAGATGTCGTGTCGTTCAGTCTCGAGCAGACCTTTCCGATGGGAAGCAAGCGGTCCGGAACTGCGGCGAGCTTTGTCTCGAGCGTCACCTCGTCCACGGATGCGTTCTATGGCGGGGTGGTGCAACACCTTCGGGAGTGGGTGCCGGCGGCCCCGAAGCAGACCGATCAACCACGTCCAGGCACCGAGGAACCAGAGGGCGGGGAGACCGTAGCCGCCGACTGACTAGCGGCGCGATCCGCCCTGGTATCCGGGCCTGACGATCACCGGTCGTAGAACGCCACGGCTGCAACCTCGGGACGATCACGCCGTAGTCCAGGAGACGGCCGAATCCGTGTTCGTCGCCGAGGTAGTGCCGCGCACTCTCACGGAGGGGGTATTCGTCCGGGAGCACGCGAGACAGCTGCACGAAAATCCCGGCCATGCCCAGTCTCGGGTCACCGAGGAGCGGGGCGAGCGGTCGGAGCCATCCAAGTGCGATCCGGGGGGCCGCGACGAGGGCATGCGCGTACAGCACCCGGCAGAGCACGACGTTCATGAAGAAGCGCTCGGCCTCGTTCTCCGCGGCGGCCAGGTCGCGGTGTTCGAGATAGGCGGCGACTGCGCTCCCGTTGTGCGCCCGGTACCACGCCCGAGCGGTCGGGTAGTCGGCGAAGGGCATCCAGAAGTCAACCGTCCGAGACGATGTCGGCCCGGAAAGGTCTCCGCTCAGGGCCACGGCCTCGCACCCGTCGCGCAGGATGCGCTCGTTCACCGCGCGCCACCACGGACTACCGGGACGGTCGCGGGACGCTGGTTGCAGTAGACCTCGCCGGAGCTGCCATTGCATGAACGACATTGCCGCCCGGCGGAACGGCATATGCCGGGGAGCCTTGCCGTACGGGCCGTAGTAGCAGCGCTGCATCAGGGCGATCCGGCCCGCCGGATCGTCGCGGACCGACTCGATCTGCTGCTCGGCCCAGGCAGCGGCCGTGCCCCCAGAGCTCACTTCGACACGATCCCACGCCGACCGCTCAGTGCGACGGGGTTCCCACCTTCCTCCGCCGCACCGCGAACCATGCGCCCTGGCCGAGGGCGACGAGCAGTCCGGCGCCGGCGAGGCCCCAGCCGAGGTTGCTTCCGGGAGGGGTGAATCGGAGGGTCAGCGTCGATTCCGCGCCGCCGCTGTCGGGCAACTCCACCTGCAGCAGCCCGCCGGGGCTTTCGGTGATGTCGACCGGCTCGCCGTCGACGGTGGCCGTCCACCCGGGCCATGCGAGGAGCGCGAACGTCGCAGTGCCCGAACCGGTGTACGTCAGGGTCTCGTGTGTGTCGGTGGAGGCGGAGTCGCCGGTGACCTCGAGTCCCGGCGTGGTCGCGGACAGTCGCCCGTCGGGCCACTGGTGCGGCGCGGTGCGGGTGCCGACGGTGACGCCGTGCTCGACGCGGACGTCCCATTCGTCGGCGGGCAGCGCGTCGAGCGCGTGCGGGCCGCCGTAGGGGCCGCTGTTCTGCACGACGACGGTGTCGATGCGCATAGCGTCGAGCCACGAGACCCCGGTGCCCGGCGACTCGGCGAGCAGGCGGCCGACGCCGTCACCGCAGGGAACACCGCCGTAGTAGTTGATGCACAGGTCGTCGACGAACGAGTTGAAGCTGATACCCGCGTAGTTGTTCACGGCCTCCACCCCGGCGGGCTGGTACAGGCTGCCGAACAGCACGTCACCCCACTGGCCGGTGGGGTCGTCGGGGTTGATGTTCTCGCGGTCCGCGATCACGAACGTCGTGCCGGGATAGCGCTTCTCGAAGTGCTCGTCGAGGAACGCCTCCTGGCGCGGGAACTTCCAGGGCGTGACGTTGTAGTTGCCCGTGAACCACAGGTTGGTCTGCGCGGCCAGCGCCACGACGGTGCCGGCCACGAGCGCCCCCGCGAGCAGGCGGGGCTTGCGGAACGACACCACGAGCGCGAGCGCGGTGAGCGCGACGGTGATCGCGAGTGCCGCGAGGTGGGTGCCGATGTCCTCGGGGATCTCGGCCCACGACAGGTAGAACTGCGCGACGATCAGCCCGGCGGCGATGCCGAGGCGCAGCTTCCACCGGTCCCGCGCGAGCCCTGCAGACAGCGCGACGGCGGCGATGACGATCACCGGCAACTGCCCGTACTCGATGAGGCGGGCGGGCCAGCGGAACAGCCACAGATTCGACGGGCCGAGCAGCAGGATCAGGTAGATGCCGCCGAACACGGCCAGCGAGATGCTGCTGCGGCCGAGGCGCCGCAACGACCCCCACCGGATCCACGGCGCGAGCGGAACCAGGAACCAGGCGAGGTAGACCAGCGGGACGGTGGCGGCGGTCGATTCGAAGATCGGCCCGTACGGCCGGTTCGACAGCGCCGACAGGTTGATCAGGTCGCCGAGGCCGGGGCGCAGGGCGTCGTCGTTGCGGATGCCGGTCTGGGTGCGGACCGAGACGCCGGTGGTGAACGCGAGCGGCAGGTAGACGATGAGCGACATCATCACGATCGCGACGCCGCTCACGATCAGCGACCGGATCCCCGGGAACGGGCGTTCGGTGTCCCCGGCACGGTTCCGCGCGACGGTCTCGGCGAGCACCGCCAGATAGACGACGGCCACCGCGACGGCGCCGTACGGATTGCCGGTCGTCATCGCCAGGAAACCGAACAGGATCGGCACCAGCGGATTGACCCGGCCGGCCGCGCTGGCGCGCGTCGACCACCACACGTGCGGGATCCAGGCGAAGGCGATCAGGCCCGACGCCCACGTGGACGCGTCGAAGTACAGGGTGTATCCGGCGAACGGCATCGCGAAGCCGGCGACGAACGCCATCGACCGGGAGGCGCCGTACTGCCGGGCGAGAACGTAGACACCGACGGCGAGCAGCGCCAGGAACTGCATCTTCACGAGCGTCATGCCGACCGCGAGGTTGGGCACGAGCGCGACCAGTGCGGCCTCGGCGAGCAGGACCGGGTTGTAGGTGCCGTACAGCGCCTCGGCGGTGATGTTGCCGCCCGCCCACATCTCGGGGAACAGGGTGGGCCACGAGCCGTTCAGGAGCCGTTCGCCGATGGTGTGCCAGCCGGGCGCGAACGCCGCGGCGCTGTCGTCCCAGTAGTAGAACCACCGGTTCGACAGCAGCGGGACGGCCGCGACGAGGGCCACGAGCGCGGCGAGCAGGGCGGGTGGCGTCACACGTTTGAGCAGCGGCAGATCAGAATTCACGGCGGGCTTTCGTCGTCGGACGGATTGCGCGGCGGCAGCATCCCTGTCGTCGGAGCGTAATATTCCGCCCGGTTCACAATGAAGTCGGGGAAAAACGAGTAGGTCGGAGGACATCGGGTGCAGACGAGCTCCGGAGGCGGCGTCGACGGTGGCTACGACCTGTCCGTCGTGATTCCGGCGCACAACTCGGCCGACGTCCTGGCGACCACGGTGCGACGGTTCGCCGAGCGCTTCGACGGCCAGGCCGTCGAGATCATCGTCGTCGAGAACGGTTCCACCGACGCCACGGCCGCGATCTGCGCCGACCTGGCCGCCGGATGGGAYGCCGACGGTGTCGCGTTCGTGCCGATGCAGAGCGACAAGGGCATGGGCAACGCGCTGCGCACCGGCGCGCTCGCGTCGCGCGGTGCGCGCGTGCTGCTGACGGCGGACGACCTGCCGTTCGGTTTCGACGACGTCGACGGCGCCGACCGGCTCGCCCGCGAGAGCGGCCGGGCACCGGCGGTGGTGATCGGCTCCAAGGCGCACCCCGAGTCGGTGGTCGACCGCGGCCTGGCCCGTGCCGTGATGACCCGCGGGTTCGCGCTGCTGCGCCGCACCATCCTCGGGACCCGTACCGGCGACCCCCAGGGCACGTTCGTGGTGGACGGCGACCTGCTGCGGGCGCTGGCCCCGCACCTGACCGAGACGGGCTTCCTGTTCACCACCGAACTCGACTACGCCGTCGAATCCGCCGGGATCAGGCCGGTGGAGGTGCCGATCCGGCTCAGCGACGAGCACCGTGCGCACGCCAGCCGCATCTCGGTGGGCGACGTCGTGCAGATGGCCAAGGGCCTGCTGACGCTGCGTCGGCGCAAGGAGTCGCTGCGCTCGGCGGCCTTCGCGGCCGCCTGACCGTACCGGCCGGTCAGGTCGGGTGCGGCGCGCGTCGGCGGGCCGTGTCGCGATACCCTGCCGGGTGTGGATTCAGCTGACTCGTCCGAGACCCGTACCGCCTCCGACAGCGGGCTGACCCCTCGCCTCCTGGCGCAGCGCACCCTGTTCGCCGGCACCTCGCCGGTCGCGAACGAGGAACTGTATGCCGTGGTCGAGAAGGGCGAATCCACCCGTGATCGCTTCTCGCTGAGCCTGCACGCCGGCGCCCGCGCCAACACCAACACCTTCTTCGGACGGTTCCCGGCCAGCTACTGGCAGCGGTGGACCGCTGTCCGTGAGGTCACCGCCAGCGTGCGGGTCCTGTCCACCACGTCGTGCCGGGTGCTCCTCGTCGCGTCGGACATCGGCGGCCATCGCCGCATCGTCGGGGCCACCACCGCGGACGGTCAGGGCACCGTCGCCCTCAGCAGCGCCCTCGACCAGTTCGTCGACGGCGGCTCGCTGTGGCTCGAATTCGAGGCGTTGGACGCGGAGGTGACGTTCGACCAGATCGAGTGGAGCGTCGAGGCGGCCCTCCCGCCGCGCCCCGTCGCGGTCGCGATCTGCACGTTCAACCGCGCCGACGACTGCGCGAAGACGGTGGCGGCGCTGGCGTCGGACACGACCGTCGTCGAGCGCCTCGAGACCGTGTACGTCGTGGACCAGGGCACCGACCCGGTGCAGGACCGCGAGCTGTTCCAGCAGGTCGCGCCGGCGTTCGGGGATCGCCTGCAGTACATCCGCCAGCCGAATCTCGGTGGCGCGGGCGGCTTCACCCGCGGGCTGTTCGAGGCGTCGGCGTCCAGCGACGACACCGACGTGATCCTGATGGACGACGACATCCTGTGCGAGCCGGAGACGGTGCTGCGGCTGAGCGCGTTCGCGAACTGCACGATCAGCCCGGCGCTGATCGGCGCCGAGATGCTGTTCCTGTACAACCCCAACTACCTGCTGGCCACGGCCGAGCGGGTGGACCTGGCGACGCTGCGGCGCGGGTTGCCGACGGACCAGTACAGCGAGCACAACTACAACGTGCTCGAGGAGCTGCCGGAGCGGCGCGTCGACGCCCAGTACAACGGCTGGTGGTCGTGCCTGATCCCGGCCGAGGCGCTGCGCCGGATCGGGCTGCCGCTGCCCGTGTTCTTCCAGTGGGACGACGTCGAGTTCAGCCTGCGCGCGGGCCGGGCCGGGATCCCGACGATCACGCTGCCCGGCGCCGCGGTGTGGCACGCGGACTTCTACTGGAAGGACGTCGACGGCTTCGCGCACTACTTCAGCACCCGCAACGGCCTGATCACCGCGGCACTCGATCCCGGTTTCGCGCCGTCCGCGCTGGCGAAAAACCTGGCGCGCGACATCTCCCGGTCGATCGTCAGCATGCAGTACGGTCTCGCGCACACCCAGCTGCGTGCGCTCGAGGGATTCCTCGAGGGACCCGGTGCGTTGGTCGACGGCGGACAGGCGGCGCTCGCGTCCGTCAACGCCGAGCGAAAGCGCTTCTCGGAGACTGTGACCCGTCCCGCGTCGGAGCTGCCGATCGTGCCGGTGCGGCGGGCGGATCCGCCGCCGCAGTCGCACCGCGAGGACCTGGTCCTCGCCAAGCGGGCGCTGTGGCAGGCGCGTGGCCGGCTCGAGCCGGGGCCGGTGACGGTCTCGTTCGAGGACGCGCAGTGGTGGCACGTGAGTCGATTTGCGCACGTGTTCGTGACCGACGCGTCGCAGTCCGGGGTCCGGGAACGCCGGTTCGATCGCGAACTGGCGGCCGAGATGACCGGACGCCTGTTCGGGGTGATGAAGCGCTTCCGCGCCGACGCGCCCACTGTCGCGGAGGCGTACCGGCGCGAGTTCCCGCAGCTGACGAGCCGGGAGAACTGGGCGCGCCTGTACGGAAAGTGATCCGCGGCCGGATCATTCGCGGAGCCGCACCACGACCTGTTCGTGGTTGGCGGTGTACGCGAGGTAGTCGAACTCGAGTCCCGTGCGGGTGGCGAACTCGGTCCACGCGCGGTGCTCGTGGTCCTGCCAGCCGGGGTAGTTGAAGTACTCGTCGAACATCAGCACCGTGCCCGGCACCAGCCGGTCGGCGAGCAGTTCGAGCACCGTGCGAGTGGACGAGTACAGGTCGGCGTCGAGGTGCGCGAAGGCGACCGGGCCGGGATGCTCGGCGAGGAAGCCGGGCAGCGTGTCCTCGAACAGCCCGGACACGAGCTGCGCGCCGGGCACCGACGGCACGTCCTGCTGTGCGAACTCGCCGGCCGGGAATCCCGTGCGCCACGCCTCGGGCAGTCCCGTCCACACGTCGAAGCCCCACACCTCGTGCCCGGTGGGGCGCAGCGCCTCGCTGATGATCTTCAGGGTCGTGCCGCTCGCGACGCCGAACTCGAGCGCCAGCCCGTCGACCTTGACCACCTCGAGCCCGTACCGCAGCGTGTCGTGGGGGTGCCAGAACACGGGTGCCTTCGGCATGTGGTCGAGCACGAACTGGGCGCTCTCGGCGGTGGCCTGGATGTCGAGCGCGTGCGAGATGTCCCGGCGGGCGCGCTGTTCGAGCTCCTCGAGGCGCTCGGTCACCGACGCCACCTGCCCGCGCGCCTCCGCGAGTTCGTGCAACACCCGTTTCATCTCGCCGTTGTTCGCGGCGAGCTCCGCCAGCAGCTGATCGTGCCGGTTCTCGCTCTCGATCCGGGCCTGACGGTCCGAATCGCGGAGCACCTCCGCGACGGCCCGTTGCAGTTTGAGCCGGGACGACTTCTTGAACCGATCGAGCATGCGCGGACCCCTCCCACGTGAACGTCGAGTTCGTCCCCATGCTGCCAGGGTTGCCCCCGCCGCGCAGGGTGGCGCCCGGCCCCGCCGGGGTGAAGCGCGGGGGTGAGGGTCAGGGCCGCTGGAACCGCTCCCGACGTCCGAGCCCGCGCAACCGCATCCATTCGGCGAACCCCTTGGGGTCCCGGCGGGAGACGAGGAAGTACCAGCCGAAGCGCGCGTACTCCTGTGGCAGCAGCTTGCGCATGCCCGGCTGAGACATCAGATAGCCGCGGTTGCGGTACGTGAAGAAGCGCTTGGTCTCGTTGTCCGGGTACTGCGTGTGCATCCGGCCGCCGAGGATCGGCTTGAATTCGTCGGCGCCGTTGGGGTGCACGTACGCGGTCTGCAGGCAGGTGCCGAACGGCAGCCCGGAACGGACCAGGCGGCGATGCACCTCCACCTCGTCGCCGCGCACGAACAGGCGCAGATCCGGGACGCCGACGGCGTCGATCGCGGACGCCGAGAACAGGGCGCCGTTGAACAGCGACGCGATGCCGGGCAGCAGGTCGTCCTCGCCGAGTTCGGAGCGCAGCCGCTTCCATTCGGTGCCCCGTCGGAGCGGGAACGCGAGCCGGTCCGGGTCGTCGATGTCGCACACGACGGGGGAGACCTCGGCCAGGCCGTGCCTCTTCGCGCAGCCGAGCAGGGTCGCGAGCACGTCGGGGCCCTCGGGGCGGCCGTCGTCGTCGGCGAGCCACACCCAGTCGGCGCCGAGCGACAGCGCGTAGAGGATGCCGAGCGCGAAGCCGCCGGCACCGCCGAGGTTGTGCTTGGAACCCAGATAGGTGGTGGGGACGTCGGCGCCCTCGACCAGCTCGCGGACGTCGGGCTCGTCGGCGTTGTCGACCACCACGAGGTGGTCGAGCGGACGGCTCTGCCCGGCGAGCACCTTCAGCGACTGGGCGAGCAGTTCCCGACGCTTGTGGGTGACGACGACGCCCACGATCTTCTCGGTCGCCGTGTCACTGATGCGTTCGGTCACGAAGCGCGCTCCTGGCCCCGCTCGCGCTCCATGTCGGCGATGGTCTGACGCACGTGGTCGGCGGCGTCGTCGCCCTCGTACGCGCGGACCACGTCCTCGATCTCGCCGTGCATGCGGATCTCGCCGTGGTCGATCCACATCGCGCTGTCGCACAGTTGCGCCAGGAACTCGTTGGAGTGGCTCGCGAACACGAGGATGCCGGAGCGCTCGACCAGCTTCTGCAGCCGGATCCGCGCCTTCTTCATGAACTCGGCGTCGACCGCGCCGATGCCCTCGTCGAGCAGCAGGATCTCGGGGTCGATGCTGGTGACCACGCCCATCGCGACACGCACCCGCATGCCGGTCGAGTAGGTGCGCAGCGGCATGTTCAGGTACTCGCCCAGCTCGGTGAAGTCGGCGATCTCGTCCATCTTCGCGAGCATCTGCTTACGCGTCTGCCCCAGGAACAGGCCGCGGATGATGATGTTCTCGTAGCCGGAGATCTCCGGGTCCATGCCGACACCCAGGTCGAAGACGGGCGCGACTCGGCCGCGGACGCGGGCGCTGCCGCGGGTCGGCTCGTAGATGCCCGACAGCAGGCGCAGCAGCGTCGACTTGCCGGCGCCGTTGTGCCCGACCAGCCCGACGCGGTCGCCCTCCTTCAACGACATCGTGATGTCGCGCAGCGCCTCGACCACGACGACGTCGGAGTCGTTGCGGCCGATCGTCCCGCCGGCCTTGCCGAGGAACGCTTTCTTCAACGACCGTGACTTGGCGTCGAAGATCGGGAAGTCGACGCACGCTCCGTGCGTCTCGATGCTCACGTTGCTCGTCATGTGGTGTCCCCCTAGACCCAGTAGGCCACGCGGGCCCGGTACTTGCGTAGCGCGAACAGTGCGACCGCCCAGCCGACGACGGTGAACGCCAGCACGATGTACCAGTGGTAGGCCTGCTGGTCCGCGCCGATCATGGGCGCGCGGATGATGTCCAGGAAGTGGAACAGTGGGTTGATCTCGGCGATCTTCGCTCGCTCGGCGACGTCGCCACCCTGCGCCTCGAGCGCGTCGGTGGACCAGAAGATCGGGGTGAGGACGAACAGCAGCAGCGTCAGGCTGCCCAGGATCTGGGCGATGTCCCGGTAGCGGGTCGCGAAGATGCCGAACACGATCGACACCCACAGCGCGTTGAGGACGATGAGCCCCAGCGCGGGGATCGCCGCCAGGGACGTCCAGCTCATGTGCCGCCACACCCCGAACGCGAACACCATGATCACGTAGATCAGCAGGTTGTGGCCGAAGAACAACAGTTGCCGCCACACCAACCGGTAGATGTGCACGCTCAGCGGCGACGGCAGCTGCTTGATCAGCCCCTCGTTGGCGATGAACACCTCGGAGCCCTCGAGGATCGACGCACTGATCAGGTTCCACACGATCAGGCCCACCGTGACGTACGGCAGGAATGTCTGCAGCGGCATCCCCAGCAGCGCCGAGTACAGGATGCCCATCGCGGTGGCCTGCACGCCGGTGGCGATCGTGATCCAGAACGGACCGATCACCGACCGGCGGTACCGCTGCTTGATGTCCTGCCAACCCAGATTGAGCCACAGCTCACGCTGCGCAAACCCCTCCCGCAGGTCCTGGAACGCGCGACGGAACGTCTGCGAATCGGACATAACGGCAGGGGTGTCGGCGTCGGACGCCGGCTCGTGATCCAAGGCTGCTGCTGACACGGGTTCCGAGCCTACCGTTCGCGGTGGAGTTGCCGGTTTCGGCGCACTCGATCTGTTCCGGCGTGCGCTACAGGTACTGCCCGGTGCCGGCCTGCGGGTTGTCGTCCGGACCCTGCATGCGGTGCTGCGGTCCCATGCTCATCCCCGGCGGAAGCGCGCCCTGACGCATCTGCTCGAGCTGCGCGCGGGCGGCCATCTGCTGTGCGAACAGCGCGGTCTGGATGCCGTGGAACAGTCCCTCGAGCCAGCCGACCAGCTGGGCCTGCGCGATCCGCAGCTCGGCGTCGGTGGGCACGGAATCGTCGTTGAACGGCAGCGTGAGCCGCTCCAGCTCCTCGCGCAGCTCGGGGGCGAGACCCTGCTCGAGCTCGCGCACCGACGACTTGTGGATCTCCTTGAGCCGGGTGCGGCTGGCGTCGTCGAGCGGTGCGGCGCGCACCTCCTCGAGCAACTGTTTGATCATCGTGCCGATGCGCATGACCTTCGCCGGCTGCTCCACCATGTCGGCGAGCGCGTCCTGGTCGCTCTGGCCCGACGAGTCGTCTGCGGCCCCGTCGGTGCGGGTCGCGGCCGCGGACACCGGAACCGGATGGCCGTCGGGTCCGATCACCAGCACGCGTTCGTTCTCCGGTTGCGTCATGGCTCCATCTTGTACGTTTCGGTGCCGGTTTGCCGAGGGTGGGTCGGCAGTGTCGGAAGTGTCGTGTGCTAGAGCACGTTCCGAAAAGTCGGATCTGAATCACGCGGTGTTGACAGTGGGACTTAGAGTGTCCGTCATGGCTTACGACGTTGCCCGGGTACGGGGACTGATCCCGTCACTGGGCGATGGATGGGTCCACCTCGACCCGCAGGCCGGTATGCAGATCCCGGACGCGGTCTCCCGCACCGTCTCGACCGCGTTCCGCGCATCGGCGTCGTCGTCAGGCGGACGGCACGTGTCGTCGCGCCGCAGTGCCGCCATCGTCGCGGCAGCGCGAGAGGCCGTCGCCGACCTGGTCGGCGGCGACCCGGCGGGTGTCGTGCTCGGTGCCGACCGTGCGGTGCTGCTGGCCTGGCTGGCGGAATCGCTCAGTTCCCGGCTGGGTCTCGGTACCGGGCTGGTGCTGTCGCGCCTCGACGAGGAGGCGAACGTCGCGCCCTGGCTGCGCGTCGCGAGCCGGTACGGCGCGCAGGTCCGGTGGGCCGAGGTGGAGATCGAGACGTGTGAGCTGCCGAGCTGGCAGTTCACGGAACTGGTGCAGCCGACGACGCGCCTGATGGCGCTCACCGCGGCGTCCCCGATCGTCGGATCCGCGCCCGCCGTCCGGGCGGCCGCGGACTGCATCCACGAGGTGGGCGGACTGCTCGTCGTCGACGCCGTCGGGGCCGCGCCGTACGCGCACATCGACATCAACGACCTCGGGGCCGACGTCATCGCGGTCAGCGCGCCGTCGTGGGGCGGCCCGCAGGTGGGTGCGCTGGTGTTCCGGGACCCGACGCTGCTCGACCGCATCCCCGCGGTCTCGCTCAACCCGTACGCGCGCGGTGCCGAACGCATGGAGGTCGGCGGCCACCAGTTCGCGCTGCTGGCCGGGCTGACCACGTCGATCGACTTCATGGCCGGGCTCGAGGAGACCGCGACCGGCACCCGCCGGGAGCGCCTCGAGACGTCCATCAGCTCGCTGCAGGCCTACCACGACCAGCTGTTCGAATACCTGATGCGGTCGCTCGATTCGCTGCCTCAGGTGACGGTCATCGGCCGGTCCCCGATCCGGGTGCCCACACTCAGCTTCACCGTCGCCGGGGTGCCGGCCGACAAGGTGGCCGCGCACCTCGCCGACAACCGGATCGCGACCGTCAGCGGCCTGCAGTGCGGCAACCGCCTGCTCGACGCGCTGGGTGTCAACGACGAGGGCGGCGCGATCACCGTGGGTCTCGCGCCCTACACCACCCGCTACGAGATCAACCAGCTCGTCAAGCATCTCGGAACGCTGGGCTGACCGGGCCCGTCAGTCCTCGCGCACGCTGAGCACCACCTTGCCGACGGTGTCGGGGGAGTCGAGCATCTCGTGCGCGGTGGGCGCCTCGGTGATCGGCAGTTCCGCGTGCACCACCGGCGCGACGATGCCCTCGCCGACCAGCGGCCACAGCTTGTCCCGGACCGCCGCGATCACGGCGGCCTTGCTCGACGGACCCGTCTCGGGGCGTCCGCGCAGTCCGGTGGCCAGCACCCGGGCCCGCTTGGCGAGCAGCTTGCCGATGTCCAGTTCGCCCTTGCGTCCGCCCTGCATGCCGATGATCACCAGCTGACCGTCGGGGGCCAGCGCGTCGAGGTTGCGACCCAGGTACGACGCACCCATGTTGTCGAGGATCAGGTCTGCCCCGCGGCCGCCGGTGTCCTCGCGGAGCACCTGCACGAAGTCGGCCTCGCGGTAGTTGACCAGGATGTCGGCGCCCAGTTCGGCGCAGCGCTCGAGCTTGTCGGCGGAGCCGGCGGTGACGGCGACCCGCGCGCCGAGCGCCTTGCCGACCTGGATCGCGTGGGTGCCGATGCCCCCGCCGCCGCCGTGCACCAGCAGCACCTGGCCGGCGTGCAGGCCGCACTCCATCACCAGGTTGGACCACACCGTGCAGGCGACCTCCGGCAGCGACGCCGCCGCCCGCAGGTCCAGGCCCTCGGGCACCGGCAGCAGCTGGGTGGCGGGGACGGCGACCTTCTCGGCGTAGCCGCCGCCGGCGAGCAGCGCCGCCACCCGGTCGCCCACCTTCCAGCCGTGGACGTCGGGGCCGACCTCGGCGATCACGCCGGAGCATTCCAGGCCCAGGATGTCGCTCGCGCCGGGCGGCGGCGGATACATGCCGCGCCGCTGCAGCAGGTCGGCGCGGTTGACGGCGGTGGCGGCGACGTCGATCAGGACCTCGCCGGGGCCGGGTGTCGGATCGGGAACCTCGGACCAGGTCATCACTTCGGGTCCGCCGGGCTCGGAAATCGTGATCGCGTACATACCCGTGACGCTAGTCGGACCGCGCTAGCGTCACCGGATGACCTTCTTCGGCAACATGCAGAACGAGATCTACCTGACCGGCATCGGCGGCGCCCGCCCCGAGTTGCCGATGACCGCCGCCGGACTCGAGGCGCGGGCCCGCGAGGAACTGAGCACCGAGGCCTACGCGTACATCGCGGGCAGCGCCTCCACCGAGCGCACCGCCGCGGCGAACCTGGACGCCTTCACCCGCCGCGCGCTGGTGCCGCGGATGCTGCGCGGGACCGGGTCACCCGACGCGCGGGACCTGAGCGTCGACATCCTCGGCACCCGGCTCGCGGCACCGGTGCTCACCGCCCCGATCGGGGTGCTCGGTCTGGTTCGTGAGCGGGGTGAGGCGATCGTCGGCGAGGTGACCGCCGAACTCGGGATCGGCTCGGTGCTGTCGACGGCGGCGTCGTCCACCATCGAGGACGTGGGCGCCGTCTCGGGCGACAACTGGTGGTACCAGCTGTACTGGCCCGCCGACGACGAGCTGGCGCAGTCGTTGGTGCAGCGGGCCGCCAAGGCTGGCGCCAAGGCGATCGTCGTCACCGTCGACACCCCGGGAATGGGCTGGCGGCCAAGGGATCTGGAACTCGGTCACCTACCGTTCCTGCGGGCGCAGGGCATCGCGAACTACCTGTCGGATCCGGTCTTCCGCTCGCGGCTGGCGACCCCGCCGGAGGAGAGCCCGGAGGCGATGCAGATCGCGGTGCTCACGTGGGTGTCGCTGTTCGGCAACCACGCGCTGCGCCCGTCGGACATCGCGAAGATAAACGAGTGGACCGGTCTCCCCGTTTTGGTGAAAGGCATTGTCCACGAGGACGATGCGCGTGCCGTGGTGGACGCGGGCGCCGACGGGGTGGTCGTGAGCAACCACGGCGGCCGGCAGGTGGACGGTGCCATCGCCGCGCTGGACGCGCTCGGCCCCGTCGCCGCGGCGGTGGGGGATCGGGCCACCGTCCTGCTCGACTCCGGAATCCGTTGCGGCGCAGATGTGTTGATCGCGCTGGCGCTCGGTGCCGACGCGGTGCTCTACGGGCGGCCGTGGGCCTACGGTCTCGGCCTGGCGGGCGCCGACGGTGTCCGGCACGCGCTGCGAATACTGTTGGCGGATTTGGACGTCACAATGGGGTTGGCCGGTTTGTCCAGCGTCGCCGAGGTCGATTCGAGCGTGCTTCGCGCTGTCGGACGATAGGTAGCACTACTATGCATTCGTGACAGCAGATGCTCGAGTAACCACGGGTGCCGGGGTGGCGTGGCTCGGTGCCGACGAGATGCGCGCGTGGCGCGGTTTCATAGACGGCAGTCAACGACTGATGGACGTACTCAACCGAGAGTTGGAGACAGGGCACGACATGTCTTTAGCCGAGTACCGGATCTTGGTGATGCTGTCGGAGTCCCCGGACGGATCGCTGCGGATGAGCGACCTCGCGGACGGCGTGCTGTCGTCGCGCAGTCGCCTCACGCATCAGATCCGCCGTATGGAGGCCGAGGGCATGGTGGAGCGCAGCCAGTGCGTCGAGGACGGTCGCGGCGTGCTCGCGGTCATCACCGACGAGGGCCGGCGACGGCTCGGCGAGGCCGCTCCCACCCACCTCTCCGGGGTCCGCCACTACCTGATCAATCTGCTCAGCAAGTCGGAGATGCGGACGCTCGCCGACGTCTTCGAACGGGTCGACGAGGCCATCGGCGACCGCGCCGCCAGCTGATCGGTTTCACCCCCCGCCGCGCATGCGGTTAGGATCTGCCACGGAAGCGTGGCAGAGCGGCCGAATGCACTCGCCTTGAAAGCGAGCGTGGCGTAAAACCCACCGGGGGTTCGAATCCCCCCGCTTCCGCCAAGGTCAGGGGCGGTTTTGAGAAACCGCCCCTGACGTCGGAAGATCCAACAACGTTCCGATGTGACACAGCCATGACACGCGATCGTTAGTATCGCGAGCATGGCGTTGCGAAATGGCGTTGAGAAAGTCGAGCTGCCGAGCGGGGACATCCGGTACCAGGTCCGGGTGCGGGTGGCCGGCCCAGACGGCGCGAGACGTCAGCTTCGCAGAAGATTCGAGACCTCGAAGGCGGCGGGGGAGTTCCTCGACGAGTTGCAAGACAACCTCAAGAAAGAAGCCACTCAGGCTGCGGTCGACGAGGCCGGGGTCGTCACGGTCGCTCAGGCGGTCGAGCGCTGGCTCGCGGCGCAGCGGATCAACCCGACCACGCTCGCGGCCTACGCGGCGGCGCTGGCGCCACTGGTCGACCGGTTCGATAGTCGCGATGTGCGGACGATCGGCGACAGCGAGGTGGAGCAGCTCGTGCAGGACCTGGCCGCTGGTACCGGGCCAGGCGGGCGGAAGTGGAAACGAACCTCGATCAACCCGATGCTCGCGCGCACCAAGGCCGTCTGGAAAGACCTGGAGCGACGAAAGGTGCTTAGCCACAATTCAATCCAGTACATCAAGCCGCTACGCAAGAAAGACGACGCCGACGCCTACGAGGGCGTCCTGGACTTGTCCGACCGACTCGGTGAGGACGAGGTTGCGCGGTTGGTGAAGATGCACTCGAGGGTGGATCTGCCCCTGGTCGGCGGGCCACGGTCGCCTCAGTACATGGCCGTGGTTCATGCGCCGATGGTGCACCTTGCACTCATCGGGCTGCGGCGCGGTGAGCTGGCAGGGCTGCGTTGGAGCGCAATTGATTTGGATGCCGGCCGCATTACGGTGGCCGTGCGGACGCGAGTGCGCGTGACAGGCCGCACGATCGATCAGAAGAACGGCAAGACCGCCCGTGCGCGGCGATCACTGAAGCTGCCAGCCTCGGTGCTGACCGTTCTGCGGGGCACGCAGGAACGACAGCAGATCGCCAGAAAGCGCGCTGGTGACGCGTGGGTAGGGGAGCGAGATCTCCACGTGCTCACGCACTGGGACGGGCGGCCAGTGGCACCGCGGACTCTGGACGACTGGTGGAAGGAGGCACTGCGGTACGCCGGGGTCCCCCACCGCAGGCTCCACGCCGCTCGCCATACCGCGGCGTCACGGTTGATCGCCGCGGGAGCGACACCGTCCGCGGTTGCGGCGTGGCTCGGTCACGCAGACGGGGGGACGCTCGTGCTGCGGACCTACGCCCACACCGACGCGTCGGAAGTGGACGCACTGGCCGCACTGCTCGGGTAGTAGCCGGGGTGTTGGACGCGGGACGGTGGCGAGATCGTCCGTAGTGAGTTCACCCGTTGGCTGGTCCGGTGCTCCAGCGGCTCGGGAGACGAGTGAGGCGGACGGCTCGATTTCGGGCATCGAAATGATATTCCGCGAAGTTACTCGATGGGTTCTCTGTGAGCGGGCTAGCTGCATAAACGGCGGTGCCGGCGATACGTGCAAGATTCTCCGAGGGTTTATATATGTGCTCTGACCTGCGGAAACGTGTTGAAATTGGTGTCTGATGCTCCTACTGTGAATGCGGTCGGCAGCCAGGCCGGCAGATTCGAAGCAAAGGGGTGCGGGATGGCAACGACGGACTATGTCGGTGTCGCCGAGTATGCGCGGCGCCGAGGGCTGAGTACACGGACGGTCTACACGTACCTCAAGAAGGGTCTGATTCCGGGAGCGGAGCAGGCACAGCCGCGGTGCGCGTACCGCATTCCAGTGAGGCCTCTGCCTAACGCAGAATCAGCCCTCGGCTGACTCAGCCCTACTAATGCAAGAACGCCGCCCCTGCATGGGCGGCGTTCCGAATCCCCGAAGGGACTGTCTTGCCAGACAGGTCTCAGGGTACATGCTGCCCTGACCCGGCTTCAAGATTTGATGGTCGTGTCGATGATTCGACACCCGAGATCGTATGGCGATTCCTCGCACCGCTGATGGCCGCGCGTCGCTCCATGCGCCTATCCGCGCCCGGTGACCGCGGCAGGTTCGGCACCCCACGTCCCCTGACCAGTCGATTACCCGATGCGCCGGCTGCGGTTCCGCTCTACAACCAGCACGGCCGCACCGTGCTGCTGGCATTGGACTTTGACGCCAAGCGCCACAAAGCCGCCCAGGTCGACGCCGACGCCGACGTCGACGCCGACGTCGAGCAGGTCCTGGCCTGGCTGCACGAGTGCGGCGGCCGCGCGGTCACCGACCGATCCACCAGCGGCGGCCGACACGTGCTCGTCCCGCTCGCCACCGACACACCGCTACGGGTCGACGACCTCCGCATACTGCTCGGGCTGCTCGAGAAGCGCCTGCCCACCTTCGACAAGCAGCCCATGCTCGGCAGCTCACACGGTTGCATCACCGTCCCCGGGTCGCTGTGCCGCGAAGGCGGTCACCGGCGCCTCGACGGCCCCCTCGCGACTGCGGTCCAGGCGTTCACCCTGCGATCCGACCGCGGCGTGATCGCCCGCCTGGTCGCTCTGCTCGGCGGCGTCGCTCTGCTCGATGGCAAGGACGCGCACCAGGCTCGCCCCCGCACTGCGGTCGCGGTCGTGGAGGCTGCGCTGGCCTGCGACGAGCATCTCGTCGGCGTCGGCGACGACCGCCGCCTGCATCCCCGCTACCGCCTGGTCAGTGCCATACCGACACCGGTGGCCACCTTCGCGCGGACCGGCAAGATCGACCACGACCGCTGGCCGTCGACCTCCGAGGCCAGGCAGTCGGTGATCTGCAGCGCCGTGCTGCGCGGCGCCAGCGTCGCCGACATCGAGGCTGCGCTCGGGACCGCTGACTATGCCGGCCTGCGCGAGGCCTACGCCCGGTACGGGGCCCAGCGTGTCATTGCCTCATCCCTGCGTGCCGACGTCGCCAAGGCGTTGACCTGGGCCGCGAGAGTGGCCCCCCAATTCCGTGATCTCACGCACGAGAACAAGCACACAGGGGGGGAGGGGGGGACCAGGGTTCCGAGAACTACCGACTTCTGCAGCGATCCGATACGGCGCCGCTGGCTCGCTGCCRCACAAACCTGGATCGACCAGGAGTTCCCCGGATCCCGCCGGCGACCGATCCTGCTTGCCGTGGGGCAGGCACTCGCCTACACCTCCGCACTGGCCGGGGAGCTTGTGGAGGGCGTGCCGGTGGTGGCCATCGGCGGCCGCAGCCTGTCGCACTCTGCCGGGCTGATGTCGGAGTCCACGGTGTGGGCCGCGCTGCGCCTGCTTCGGGACACCCCTGGCTCCCCGGTGCTGCGTATCGCCCGCGGCGCGGGCCAGCTCCCCGACCGGTACGCCCTGACCAGGCCTGCTGGCGCGGCCGCTGGTGAGCCCGACCGTGTCGCGCTCGAGCGAGCCCGCGTCGAGCCCGTCCATCACGCCTGGAGCGTCATCGGACTGCGCGGGCGGACGCTCTACGACCTGATCCGCAGCGGTCGGGTGACCACCACGGCCGACGCGTTCGCGGCCGCCAATCTGGGGCAGTCGGCCGGGTACGCGATCCTGACGGATCTGCGGGTAGCCGGGTTGATCACCCTGGACAAGGGCTCTCTCGCTGTCGGCGACCGGACTCTGGACGCCGTCGCCGCCGATGCCGGCCTTGCCATCGTCGCGGCCGAGCGGATCGTCCGGCACCGCGCCGAGCGCCTGGTCTGGCATGCCTGGCTCGAGTGCCGTTTCGGGCCGCCGCCGGCTGATCAGGACACCGCGGACCGGCGAGGCGCCACTCTGGCAGCCGCGATCGCGGCTGCGCCCGTACTCGACGCACAGGATTCCGAGCTGATTTGGGCCGCGACGATAGCCGCCGGTCCACCGTCGGACCCGCACCTCGAAGCGCTAGATCTGCTCAGCGACACGCTCGGCGCGGAGATCATCGAGGGGGGCGGCTGAGCGCTGCTGCTGCAGGGTGCGTGGAGAATCGCGCTGGACACCGGTCCACGCACCGCCAGTTAGGTGGGGCGACAGGGCTAGAGTGCTGCGATGGTCAACATCTTGAATCGCGAACTCGCGCTAGGGGTGTCGAAAGAAGTCGAAACCGCGTTCGCCGACGAGAAGGAGAGCACGCATGGACGGCGCGTCTGAAGAGGTTGCCAGCGAAGACGAAAGCGTCGACATGCGGCCTGATGAAGAGGGGCAGAACAGCTCTGATGCTCTGGAGGTCGCACCATCGATGACCCTCGTAGAAGTGACACCCGGTGTCGCAGTGGTGTTCGGTGAAGTCCCCGAAGGCCTTGAACTCATCAGCCTCGATCTGTTGCCGTCATTCGACCGGACACAGCTCTCGACTGCTCTGGGTTCGCTCGGCAACGTGGGCACGATAGTGGGAAACGTTGCGGAGGCTATATCAAGCGCGCAGGGCCTCTACCGGGTCAACGATGCGACGCTGTCCCTGCTCAAGAGCGGCGGGCAGATGGCCGGAAAGGACGGCGCACTGCTCGGAGCGATCTTCAAGGATGGCCAGGTGGTCGCGCAGGCACGCTTCATTCCGGTTTCGATGACGGCCGCCGCGGCCGCCGCAGCGATCGGTCCGGCCGTGGCCATGATCGCGCTTCAGATGCAGCTCGGTGAGATTTCGGGTCTCGTCCGCACCAACATCGCACTCACCACACAGGTACTCAAGACCATCCGGAACGAGCAGTGGGCCGAACTCGAAGGGCTCACGGAGGCCGTCGATGAGGCGATCAAGGAGGCGCGCGAACTCGACACCATCACGGACTCTGTCTGGGAGCCCATCGCTTCCAGCGGCCCCATGATCCACAAAGAGTTGAAGCTCTACCGAAAGAACGTGGTCGGACACGTTCAGGAGATACAAAAACTGGACGGACGCGCGCGCCGCCAATACCTCGAATCCAACGCCGAAGCGATTGTCTTCGACACTCATGCGCTGCTCAGTTCGCTGAAGACACGCGCCGAGTACCAGGCGATTCGCGCTTCGCTCGCCCGAACCCGAAGCGTCAGCGACGAGAGCGAAGCGCAGCTCTTCGACCAGATCGCGCGGAACCTACCCGCCGAGATCGAAGAGTCCCTCCACGAGATCAGGCTGCTCACAGCATCACTCGTGCGCGAGTTGCGGATCATCGCCGAGCTCCCCGGCCGAGCTACGGCTCCGCTCACGAAGAAGCGTAAGGACGCGAAGGCGTCCCGACTGAGGTGCAAGCAGCTCCTCGAAGCCATCGAGCCCCTGGCCAACGCGCTCCATCCGGCAGCCGAGATGCCTGCTGTGCCAGAGACTCTGTGCGCGCCCTCCGACCTTGATCTCGAGCCGTACCTTCATGTCCTTCGGTGGTTCCTCGAGGACGGCGAGACGCTTCGCAGCGTCGCGTTCCCCTACGAGGCCGGGCCTCACAACCTCACCGGGGTCGTACCAGCAATCCTCGCCAAACGAGTTGACGCCACCTGGGACGCACTCGGTCCAGGCAAGGCCGGCGCAGTGGTCGAGAAGCTCACTTCGAGCACCTTCGTGGCCGTAACCGACCGCCGGATCGTCACCGCCACCCCGAGAACCCTTCTGCGGCACGGCGAACTCGGCTCGATCTACCCGCTGGACGAAGTTAGGTACGTACGCCCACGCTCGAATCACGGTGCGGGCGTGCGCCCAACCATCGGCATAACCACGGACCGTCGCGACGTCCAGTGGATGTTCCCGGCCGACGCCGACCACGAGCACATCGACAGCCTGGCTGCGGTGATCTCAGACGGAGCATCAGTCACAAGCCAGGCTCCAGCGGAGATCGACCACTCCGTCGCACCTGGCATCACCGTCGGTTCCTGAACTCGACGACACGGCGGCAGCGCCGTCGCCGTGAACGCGGCGGCCTGCTGGCCGACCGTGTCGGGAGCGGCCCGGTCGATGCTTGACAACGCGGAGACCTGCGCCGATCGGGGTGCTGTCGGCGGTAGCATCGACGCAATCTCAGTGAAGGGCTGATCCCGAAAGAGCAGCGACCGGGACAGGCTTCCCTGCTTAGCGACTCCGGCGAATAAGACGAGTTCGGCGCCCTGGTCCTCTACTCAAGCTCGTCAGGTGGCCAGTTGGCCGGTCAATCTACCCGGCATTCGACGACATACGCGCTGAGGTGGCCTTTTGTCGGAGATGCTGCGGGAACTGAAATTCTCATCGGTAACCGCGCAGAAATCAGGAGTGAAGAGGGGGCGGATCTGGAAACGGGGTCCCGGCGTCATTTCCGGAGTCGTACGTCGGAGGCCACTCGATGCCGTGCTTGTCGATCGGCTCGAGGGTCTCCGGGACCGTGACGATGTCGTCCTGGACGAGCGCCGCGACGAACTCATGATCCGTCGGACGGCCGGCGATGCACTTCGACACGCACAGGTCGACCGGATCCAGACACAGCCCAGTCCGCCCGTACAGCTCGGACGAGCCGTCCGCGACGGTGAAGTGCACCAACCTGCTGTCCCAATGCTTCGGCAGCACGACGACGTCCTTGTGGATCCCCTCGACATAGAACCCGTGGTGCTCGTGGAACGGGGAGTTCTCCCCCAGGCGCGCATCCAGCATGAGGAGCTTCTCCTCGACCGCCGGCGGATTGGTGATGCCGCTCAGCGGCAGGATGTCGACCTCGCGGGACTGGAACGCGGCCTCGGGCAGCTCAGCGGTGTCGTAACTGCCGAGGATCGACTGKGAGCCCAAGACGACGACCGGCGACTCGTCCAAGTTCGCGCACGCGGCCCCTTGATCGCCCGCCCGAGTTCTTCCCGGTTCACCGCTTCAGCAGGTCACGCAGATCGTCGAGCACCTGCAGGCGCTCGTCCTCGTCCAGCAGCACCGACAACGGCGAGAGGTTCCGCATCTCCTTGGCCGTCTCGTCGTCCGAGTCCACGATGTTCCGGAAGGACTTGATGTCGTTGTCGCGGACGATCTGCTCCCACCGGTCCATGTAACTGGTCATCAGCGGGCCGCGAGAGACATGCTGGCGGATCGTGTCGAGATTCCGGCGCACCTTGTCCGTGTCGACAGACAGATGCTCCCGGTCGATCTTGGTCAACACCGCGCTCTGCATGAGCTTCTGGCGGGTGACCTTCATGTTCACGACGGTCATCTCGCACTCCTCTCATGCTCAGGCCGCCGGCGCAGCGTCGATTCGCCCATTCTACGGGGCTCGTCCAGAGTTTTCCCTGGTTGTCCACCTGTTGTGTGGGTATGGCCCCAACCACGCAGCAGCCACGCGGGACGAAAGAGCGCGGGTCGTGCCGTCGACGACGCGGCCGGGCCAAGTAACAAGGCTGCTGCGAAACCGGAGAAGAACGCTCCGGTTCCTTGCCACATGGTTCCGCGGTCGCCCCGAGTCGGAGGTCGATGAGACAAGTCACGTAGAAGCCCCAACCCAGCGTGACGAATCGGGCGAGTCTTTGGTGTTGCACTGCCGCGTGCGCTCGAGCGGCTTCCTATTTATCCCTTTCAGCCACAGCAGACCGTTGAGTCGGTACTGTACCTCGGAGCGCTGACCTGCGGCGTGCTCACCTGGGCCCTTCCCGATCGGGAATCGCCTTCCAGCTTCGTTGATCGATCGAATCGTTACTTGTAGTAAGTCCAGCCAATATCTGCCAGTGCACGAAAGAACTTCATGAGTCTGGAGATGATGCAGTGAGACGAATGTTAAAGATCGCCGCGGCTGCGGCAGGGGCGGTCAGCCTTGTGTTGGTCCCGACGCTGCCGGCGAACGCCGAAACCGACACTCCCAACGCCATGGTTGTGCAAATCCCTGAGGCACTAGACGATCCCGCCCCGGTTCTGAGCCAGAGCGAGCTGGAACTCGATCCCGATTTCCAGGCCTACCTTCAGCAAGAACAGCAATACCAGCAGACGGTTCAGACGGCGCCGACGGTTGCGTCGCCGGACAGTGGCGGGGCCGGCCAGGTTTCCGCTCGCAGCACCAACCCTGTCGAGACGCGTCACGACGGCGTCGGAGCACTCTATTTCACCGCGGTCGCCTACTCCTACCGCTCGTGCACCGCGAACTACATCGGTGGAAAGTTCTGGCTCACCGCCGATCACTGTGTCAGAACCGCCCCTTGGGCGCCAGGATTCATTCAGCAGTCCGACGGGCAGTTCGCCGGGATCGAGAACATCTACCGCATTAACCAGCCGAACGTGGACTTGGCACTGATCAAGGTCGGGTCCGGCATCAGTGCGACACCATTCAGCTTGTCAACCCGCACACCGACCATCTCCGACACCCTCAAACTCGTCGGGTACTCCGGGATCAACAACACCAACACCCCGCAGAACTTCTCCTCTTCGTCGACACTCGACTACGAGTACCACATCCCCTCTATTACGTTCGTCGACGGCTCAGTGTTCAATGACCTCTCGTCGTTCACTGCCACCGATTACCCCACTTGCAAGGGCGATTCCGGTGGCGCCTATTTCTCCGGCGGATCGATGTTCGGTGTCCATACCGGCCAGGGAGTTGTTGTGTCCCAGAACACGATTTACAATTGCACAAATTGGTCAATGATGACCAACCTCACCCCGTATATTCCGTGGATTCAGAATATTATGGCGACGCAATCCCAATCCAACCTCGGTGAGATTGCCCGTGCATTCACCGGCGGGGTGGGCGCAAACTTGCCCTTCCGAAACGCTGGATATGCCCCGAATATCGGCTACATAGGAAGCTGACCACCATGCGACTCACTTTGACTCGATCCGTAATCCTGACCGCGGGGCTATTCCTGGCCGCAGCCCCGGCCGTTGCCCATGCTCAAGACTCCACCGGCGGCGGGAGCCTTCCCGCAAGCGGCAGTAGCCTCTTCCAGACGGGTTCCGCCGAGACCATCTCGGACGCCATTCGGTTTAACCGGACCTTCACCGAGCAAGAGATCGCTCAGTGTCTGAAGGACGCTGAAGGCGGCGCCTCAACTGGCTCCCGCCCCTGCCCTCTGCGACCGATCACCGAGATGGACCTCGCTGTAGCACGACTGCTGTTCGGCTCTGGGTACTTACTGTTCGGCTCCATGGGTTGATTTAGCGCACAGCCTGTCGGGTCGGCGCCACATTCTGTGGTGTCGACCCGATCGGTCACCGCAGCGCCGCATCCGCGGACGAGGCTGCAGCGATACCGAAGAAACATCAAGGGCACCAGAAACCCTCCGACTCCGGGCCTCAGGAGGCGCTGAGCCACCAGCTGGCGGTTATCCATAGCGAACTCATGGAAGTCCGATCGATCAGAGCTGCCAGGTCGACTCGAGACAGGACCACGCAATGACTGCGACGTCGGGGTTTCCAACGCTCCGAGGAAGGCGATCAACGGCAGGCTCGAGCACCTGTGGGGCATCAGGGCGCCTCGCAGACCGCCTCGCGGAGGTCGCGTTCGAGCAACGCTGGGTGATCCGCGGTCACCACCGACGATCAGGGCGCCTCACATCAGAAAGAGCGCAGGTCTTCCTGCACACCTGACTGCGTCCGATTGGAACTCGCGCCACCGTCCGGTCACACCTCGAGCCGTCACCCCGGGCCGTTTAGGTTGACACAGGCGCTTCCCGCCTTGGGTATCCCGGCCCGTTGATTGCAGATCTCACGGATCCGCTCGCTACGGGCGATTCGAGGATCACGACAAGAACGCAAGAATCCTGATGCGACATTTGCGCGAGAATGCGCAGGTTACCGACGTCTGTGGCCGACAAGATGGATGAGAACCTACAGTGATTTCTCGGGGATGGCCGCTGGCCGGCCTCCGACCACATGCACGGAGCACGCTGTTGCCCATGATCATCGTTGCCGACCTGACCGGCGTCGTCTAYACCTCAGGCAAGGTGTTCGACGGTCTCGCTGTCGGCCGCCTCGACACTGAGAACTTCCTGCGCTCAGGAAGCCTGGCCGGTATCTGCTCCCGCGCCGACCTCGCGCTGCTCGAGGACCTCCGGGACGTCGCTCAGTTCGTCATCGACCACCACGATCAGCCGGTCGATGCTCCCTACGTCCGCGCGATCAACGCGCAGATCACCCGCAGCGGCGCACTGCACCCGGGACAGCTGCGCACCGACGACCAGCAGATCGGCGTCGGAACCCGCTACGGCCGGCACATGCCTCCTGCGCTGACCGACGATGGTCTCCAGCAGCTGATCGACTCACTGGCCTGCGATGACGTCATAGAGAACGCACTGGATCTGTTCGTGGAGCTCGCCAAGGCTCAGCCGTTCGAGGATGGGAACAAGCGCACCGCGTTGTTCGTCGCGAACAGCCCGCTCATCGGCCACGGCCAGATGCTGGTCGTTCCCGTCGACGAGAACGATCCGCGGCTCGCTGACACCGTCAACGATCTGCTCGCCCGGGCGTACATCAACGACGAGCACGACGCGGCGAAGGCTCTGATGCGCAAACACGGTCTCACCGCGCTCCCGCGCTGAACTTGGAGACTGCAGGTCACAGCTGGCAGATCCGCTACGACGTCGTATTCACCGTCGCCGTCCGCCGAGGTCGACGCTGATCGTCTCACTGCCGACGCTTTGATCAACAACCACGTAAAATCGAGAATGCGATCGACCGAACCGCACAGAGAAGGGCGCCAGCATGACTCTCGCGCACGAGGTGCTGAAGCAGACACCTGCCTGCAGCGTTGAAGAGGCGATCCAGTTCGCCACCGCGGGTGTTCGTCTCGCGGGTGGCACCGTCACCGAAGCAAACAAGGCTGCCGCGCGACGCGTGTTGAACGGCACCAGCACGGCAGAGGAAGAGCTGGCGGCACTCCGTCGGAAGCTTCTGAGCTGACTCGATGCTCGCGCAGCAACACTAACAGCCAGCGCGACCAAGGTTTCGAGTTCGGCGACTGAACGATCCGAGCCCCGGAGCCCGCCGCCGATGCGGCTTCACCCTTGCCGGGCCGCTGAACGACTAGGCATCCTGGCGAGGGACTGATGAGAAAGGACCACCGCCGTGCCATCACTCAACATCACGTTCACCGACGAAGAGCACAGGGAACTGCGGGAGGCTGCCGAACGCGAAAACGTGTCGCTGAAAACGTTCGTGCACGATGCCGTCATCGCCGCTGCGAGCTCAAGGAAGCGGCAGGTCGCGGAGGTAGCGAAGAGGGTCGCCACGGTGTCCGCCGAACTGAACCGCAGGCTTGCGTGACAGACCCGTCTGCCGGGCCTGCGCTGTCCGAACACGACGCCACGCTGCTGGCCGAGGCCGGTTTCGTCACCGACCCCGCGGCCGCCACGGCGGCTCGCGTGGACCGGGACATCCGCATGCAGGACCTGGTGCACAGCTCCCTGTCGGTCGACGACGCGGCGCAGCGCCTCGGTGTCACCACCACTTGCATCCGCCAGCGCCTGACCGACGGCACCCTGTGGGCGTTTACGTCGGGCCAGGGCCGACTGCTGCCGCCTGCCCAGTTCATCGCCGTCGGCGCGGTCCCTCATCTGGAGAAGGTCCTGCCGCTGCTGAACGACGATCTGCACCCGCTGACGGTGCAGGCGCTGCTCACGCAGCCGCAGCCGTCCCTGGTCGTGGCCGGCCGGCCGGTGTCGATCGTGGCGTGGCTGACCGGCTGCGCGGGCACCGACGCCGAGATCGAGCAGGCGGCCGACGTGATCGTTGCCGCCACCTGGGAGTCGACGTAGATGGGGGCTGTGACTCTGCGGCCTCCGGCAGACGCGGGTCCTGTGTTTTTCCAGGTAGGGTCGGCCCGTGAAGACGATGACGTATTCGCAGTCGCGGGCGAGATATGCCGAGACCTTGAACGCCGTCACCGCCGACCGTGAGGAAGTGGTGATCACCCGGGCTGGCCATGCGCCGGTGGTGATGGTGGCTCTCGACGACTACGAGTCGTTGAAGGAGACGGCGTACCTGATCAGGAGCCCGGAGAACGCCCGTCGGCTGCTGGCCTCGATCGATAGGCTCGAGCGCGGCACCACCCACGACCTGATCGAATGACTGTCGCACGCAAGGTGACGAAGCAGGTGCCTGTCCGCAGCGTTGAAGAGGCGATCCAGTTCGCCACCGCGGGCGTTCGTCTCGCCGGTGGCGCCGTCACCGAAGCAACCAAGGCTGCCTCGCGACGCGTGGCGAACGGCACCAGCACTGTGGAAGAAGAGTTGGCAGCGTTCCGTCGGGAGCTACTGAGCTAACTCGATGGCGCGTACAACTGCACAGTTTCGTTCCTGGGATGACTATTTCATCCCGGGAACGACTGTTTTACGGAACAAGCTCGTCACGGCCACCGAGCCTCACGGAGCCTCCGATCCGGACATACTGCGTCGGTACGAGGACCGCGCGACGCTCATAGCAACTCCTAGATCCGTGGCGGCACATGGGCACCCGAACACAGAACCCACACTCTGCCTTCGCCGGCAGGTGCGGGTTCTGTTCTTTCGCCCAGCTCATTGTCGTCAGCCGGGTTCGTTGTCGATGCGGTGTAGTTCGCCCCGGATGATGTCGAGTGCCCAGTCGGTGTCGTCGCCGGCGCGCTGGTGGAGCAGGTGCATTCCGAGACCGTCGGCGAGCGCAAGCAGACGCCGGCCGTCCGTCCGGCTTGCCGAGGACGACGCGGCTTCGTCGCGGAGCATGGCCGCGATGCGTGTGAACAGGTCCAGGAGCTGCCTGTGAGCGTGGTCGCGAATCCGGGCGAGGCCCGGGTGTGCGGGAGTCTCGGCGATGAGGGCCACGTTGATCTCGAACTCCCGGCGCGTCTGCGGGGTCAGGGGCATGAGTTCGCGGATCGCGGCCAGCGCATACGCGACCGTGTCGGCGCTCGGCGGGATTGCGGTGACACGGGCAGCGGCGCGGGCGACCATGAGCTCGGCGGAGAACTCCAGCAGCTCCGCTTGCGTCGAGAAGAGGTTGCGCAGCGACCCAACCGCCATCCCGGCCTCGGTGGCGACCGTCCGCACCGACACCGCGGTGATGCCGCGCTCGGCGATGATCCGCCAGACGGCCTCGGCCAGCCTTGCCTTGCGTTCCTCGCGCGGGGCGACAGCCGTCACCACTCCTCCTAGTACGATCGTGCCAACTGCTGAGTTGGTACGACTGTACTAAGGGGGCGTCATGCAGGAGCACGACACGACGGCGGACGGGGCGGCGCGGTGATCTCCGCCGAAGCCGCGGGTGCCCTCGCGGTACTGGCGCTCACCGACTCACTGAGTTTCGGCACGCTCCTGGTGCCGGTCTGGCTGCTGATGACGCCGGGGCGGGTGCGGCCGCACCGCATCCTGCTCTACCTGGGCACCGTCGCGGCGGTCTACTACGGCATCGGGATCGCGCTCATGGCCGGCGGCCGGTTCGTGATCGACGGTGCAGCGGGACTGCTGGACACCACCGCTGCGACCACCGCGCGGCTGATCGTCGGTGCCGCGCTGTTAGCGGCCAGCTTCGCCCTCGACACGAAAGCCGCTCGTGCTCGCGCCGCCGAGCGCGCGCAACAATCAGGGCGGCTGAGCCGCTGGCGCGAGCGCGCCATGAGCGACAGTGCGACCTCCGCCCTGGTCGGGCTCGCGGTCGCCGCAGTTCTCCTGGAGGTCGCCTCGATGCTGCCGTACCTCGTCGCGACCGGGATCATCGCTGAACAGACCCCCGGATGGCCGGCTGCTGTGCTGGTGCTGGCGGGGTACTGCCTGGTGATGATCGCACCTGCGCTGGCGCTCACCGCTGGACGCCTCGTGGCACGCTCCGCCGTCGAGGTACCACTGAAACGGCTGGACACCTGGCTGACACGGAACGCCCGGAGCACGACGCTGTGGATCATCGGCGTCGCCGGATTCTTCCTCGCCGCTACCGCACTCCAAGACCTCGGCTGGGTACCGCGCTGACGCTGACCAGCTGTCGAGGTGCAACGGAAATCAGCGGAACACACCGCGCCACTTCGACGAACCCCGGGGAGGGTCGCGACGTCTGGATCGAATCAACCAGGCTCCACGTCATCACAGACGACCGTTGTCAGCTTCACGATTCCGGGATCTGACCCCCTCGAAAGCGACCGCCAGCAGCCCGACTATCGAAGCGGCCAGCAGAACATCTCCCCAGATCGTCTGCCCCTGTGCTCGTAGTCCTATAGCCACTGCCAGCAGCAGACTGCAGAAGATGATCCCTTTCGACGAGTACCGATACGACCGCAACATAGGTACGTCCCCCAAACATCTCCCGGACACGCCTCCGCGGGGCTCATCCCCGCGGAACAGTTCGTGCCCTCAAGTAACCGGTGCGTCRTTGATCAATCTAGCGCCGCGCTTCGTCAATCTTGGTTGTACCTCGACACTCGTCGGTATAGCCCTAGTTGCTGCGCCGGTGCTGGATTCTCGATCGCGCGAGGAGTACCAGAGTCGCGCCACCGCACACCGCTGACGAGACGAACACGGAAGCAGCCAGGACCCACGACTGCTGTGCCGCGGTGGTGGCGGTCAACACTGTTGTCAGTGAGACGACAGCGGCAACCCTCTGTCGAGGTACCGCCCGCCATGTTTCGCGGAGCCACACTCTCACTCGTGCCTACCTCCCCATTTCGTCCGAGTGTGCCACCGAACTGCCCGGGCACCTCGTCGGATCAGCGGTCCTCGGGGCGCGGGAGTTCGGTGGGCGGGATCTCGGTGACACTCCACCCTGTGAAGAATCGACGGGCATTCACGAGGTAGTACCGCAGGTTCCGTAAGAGTGCGGATACCTCCCAAAACTGCATGTTCATACCCGATGGTCTCATTCCGGGGCGTTTCGCTGTCTGCGCGGTGGGTGGGTGGGTGCGTGTCGGCCCGTGACCGGACCGGCGAAGCGTGCTGCCCGCCGTGGTGGCCGTCCCGTGCCCGCACCCAGCGCCCTCCGACCGGCGGCTTAACGACTCAGGGTCTTCGCTGCGGCGTTGCCCTTCAACGCCGCAGCGATCAGGACGATGAAGGCCGCCGCGCACACAACCGTTGCAGCGACAGCTGACGGCAAGGACCCGAAACCTGTCACGAAACCGATAACGACCTGTATGCACAGTCCCGCAACGGCTGTCCATACGGTCCGGCGCAGAATCGGCTGCGCAACCTGGTGGGCCAACTGCCACGCTTCGTGGCTTGCCATCGTCGCTTTCGTCCGGATGCCCATAACGGGATTCGGTTCGTCTCCGATGAGGTGCGGCATAAGTCCAGCAAAGCCCGCGGCGATGAGCGTCGACGACGTCATCGAGATCGTCAGCCCCAGTAACTCTGATGTGTCCACCAGTGCCGCCCCCTTATCAGAAAATTTCGACACAACGGACATTACCGACGAACTCGCGATCGTCTTTCCGCACCGCGGTTGGGTGCGCGCCGGCCCGCTGGGCGGACCGCTTCACCGGTCCGCGGGGGGCACTGTTTCCCAGTTGAACCCTTGGGGCATGGCGGACTGAACCCGGAACCGTTCTACCTCGCAGTTTCAGCCTCGCTTTAGCTGTTGCCCTGGTGCTGGATTCTCGATCGCGCCACAAGTACCAGAACCGCGCTACCGCACACCGCCGACGAGACGAACACGTAAGCGGCCATGGGCCACGACTGCTGCGCCGCTGTGGTGACGGTCAACACCATTGTCAGTACGAAGGCGGCGACAACGCTCTGCCGGGGTGCCGCGTGCCATGTTTCGTGGAGCCACGTTCTCACTTCGTACCTACCTCCCCATTTCGTCCGAGTGTGCCCCCGCCCTCTCCACGACGTCGCAGCCCTTTCGCGCATTGCCAGATCTGACCCACGACGACGAATACCCACAGCCCGAACAGGAACCAGTTCCACCCTGACGGAGCGGTGAAGGCGTCGTTGACGATGGTCGGCCCGAGAATGAGGCCGACCAACACGAGAAATACGAAGGGCGCCCACGCGTCCAGCTTTGCCGACACGCGCTGCCAGTTCACTCRCCCCATCCATGCAGCTAAACACAGCGGCGTCCTTCGGTACGCCACTGCACGCACAGCCGCATCGCGCTGGTCGGGTATGCGCCGGCCCGTGCCGTCCACCACCCGGTGCCCGGTCTGCGTCTCCATCGGCTCGTCCCCCGGATAGCGCCGAATACGACTGCCTATCGTGGCTGTCTATGGGGTGGAAACTGAGGCAGATCGCTTTCGCGGCAGCCGCATCTGTGGGAGCAGTACTTCTGACGAGCTGTGTGACCAACGTCGACGTGCCGGAGACCTTCGCTGCCATGGTGACCGTCACCGGAGAGGCAGACCGGGCATCGGTCGACGCCGGCGAGTGCACTATCGGAGCAGCTCACGTTGCCCCGAACGACCAGATAGTCATCCTCGGGGACAGTGGCTCTGCATACGCTTCGTCGGCACTGAAGGTCGACTCCATCGACCAGAACCCCGACGGCACGGGCGTGTGTACGTACACCGCACACTTCGAGGCCGTCCCCGCGAACCAGAGAAAATATGACATCTACGTGGGCAACTTCGTGACACAGCGGTTCACCTCCGACGAACTCAAAAACGGCGCTACCTACCGCCTACACAGATCCACGTCTACCGACAGCAACAGCGGCGAACTTTCCGGCGGCGGGTGACTGCCAGGTGCGCGCCGGCCCGTGACCGGTCCTGCGAAGCGTGCCGATGGGCGGCGCGCCGTGGCGCTCGTCCCGTGCCCGTTCTGACGGCGGTCTCGGCGACCGATCCCTGAAAACAAACCGAACACACGACAGTGGGCCAGCACTCCCGTCTCGCTGGCCCACTGTCGTTTCGGGTTAGTGCGGGGTTGCGTCCATGAAGATGGTGTACGAACCGGAGCCGATTGAGATGGCCGGCGTGTCGTAGCCGAACGAAAGACGGTCACCGCGTGATTCTTCGAGAGACCTACCAAGTCGACTCGAGACAGGACCACACGATGACCACTGCCCACGAATGACCACTGCCCACGA
>NZ_JBFRDL010000038.1:0-49331 GCF_052113525.1 Rhodococcus sp. TAF43 | reverse complement strand
CTCGGAGACCTGTTCGAGCACGAGCGCACCGGCCGAGTCGACGACGTACACGCACTGGCAACCGGCATCGGCCATGATGCGGGCCTGCTGGGCCAACTGCTCGGGCGCGATGGTGTGCGCCATCATCAGGAAGCCGACGGTCTCGAGGCCCCGGTCACGGGCCAGGCCGAAGTGCTGGATCGAGACGTCCGCCTCGGTGCAGTGCGTCGCGATGCGGCAGATCGACGCGCCGTTGTCCTGCGCCTCGATGATGTCTTCCTTGACGCCGACACCCGGCAGCATGAGGAACGCGATCTTCGCCCGCTTCGCGGTGTCCACCGCAATCGTGATCAGTTCCTGCTCGGGCGTTTTCGAGAACCCGTAGTTGAACGAGGAACCACCGAGACCGTCACCGTGGGTGACCTCGATGACCGGGACGCCGGCGCCGTCGAGCGCGGCGACGATCGAGCGCACCTCGTCGCCGGTGAACTGGTGGCGCTTGTGGTGCGAGCCGTCACGGAGCGACGTGTCGGTGATCCGGATGTCCCACGAGCCGTCGAAGTGGAGATCGTCGGTCCAGTCGGCCCTGCTGTCGGTCCTGTCGCCCATGTCGCTCACGCCCTCACGCTGAGAAACTGCTGGGCGATCTCCTCGCCCACCTTGGTTGCCGCCGCGGTCATGATGTCGAGGTTCCCCGCGTACGGGGGCAGGAAGTCGCCCGCACCCTCGACCTCGACGAACGTGGTCACCGTCGCGTGCCCGCCGGAGACGACGCTCGGCTCGCCGAATTGCGGCTCGTTGAGCAGCCGGTACCCCGGCACGTACTGCTGTATGTCGGCGACCACCCGGTGGATCGATTCGATGATCGCGTTCCGGTCAGCATCCTCCGGGATGGCGCAGAAGATGGTGTCGCGCATGATCATCGGCGGATCGGCCGGGTTGAGGATGATGATCGCCTTGCCCTTGCGGGCGCCACCGATCACCTCGACACCACGGCTGGTGGTCTTGGTGAACTCATCGATGTTGGCGCGGGTACCGGGTCCGGCGGAGACCGACGCGACCGAGGCGACGATCTCGGCGTAGGGGACGTCGACGACGCGCGAGACCGCGTACACGATCGGGATGGTCGCCTGCCCACCGCACGTGATCATGTTGACGTTGGGCGCGTCGAGGTGCTCGCGCAGGTTGACGGGCGGCACCACGGCCGGTCCGATCGCGGCCGGGGTGAGGTCCACTGCGCGGATGCCGTGTTCGGCGTACTTGGGCGCGGCCTCGCGGTGCACGTATGCCGACGTCGCCTCGAACACCATGTCCGGCTTCTCCGCCTGCTGCAACAGCCAGTCGACCCCCTCCGCGGAGGTCTCCAGGCCCATCGCGCGGGCGCGCGCGAGACCCTCGCTGGCGGGGTCGATSCCGATCATCCAGCGCGGCTCGAGCCACGGGGATCGCTGCAGTTTGTAGAGGAGATCGGTGCTGATGTTGCCTGAACCCACAATTGCGACACTTGCCTTGGTCATGTGAACTCACCTCTTCGGCGTCGACTGCAACGTGTGTTCGTTTGTCAACATCACCATCGCGAGCTGCCAGCAATACTTCCTGGCAGAAAGCATGGACTGTCAGCCACCTCATTCTATAACGTGTTCTACATGAGCAAGCAGGAATACGACATCGTCGTCGTCGGCAGTGGTGCTGCCGGCATGACCGCCGCCCTTACCGCCGCACACCAGGGCCTGAGCGTGGTCGTCGTCGAGAAGGCAGCCCACTACGGCGGCTCGTCCGCGCGATCGGGCGGAGGTGTCTGGATCCCGAACAACGAGGTGCTGCAGCGCGACGGAGTCACCGACACCACGGACGCGGCACGCACCTATCTGCACAGCATCATCGGCGACGTCGTCGCCCCGGAGAAGATCGACACCTACATCGACCGCGGCCCCGAGATGCTGTCGTTCGTCTTGAAGAACAGTGCGCTGGAACTGCAGTGGGTTCCGGAGTACTCGGACTACTACCCGGAGGCGCCGGGTGGACGCCTCGGTGGGCGTTCGGTCGAGCCCGTGCCGTTCGACGGCAACCGCCTCGGCGACGACCGCGACAACCTCGAGCCCGATTACGTCAAGGCCCCCAAGAACTTCGTCATCACACAGGCCGACTACCGCTGGCTCAATCTGCTGATGCGCAACCGCCGCGGACCGCTGCGGGCGATGAAGGTCGGCACCCGGTTCCTCGCCGCCAAGTTGCGGGGCAAGGACCTGCTGGTGCGCGGACAGGCCCTCATGGCCGGACTGCGTCTGGGCCTGCGTGACGCCGGGGTCCCGATCCTGCTGAACACCCCGCTCACCGATCTCTACACCGAGGACGGCGTCGTGCGCGGCGTGAAGGTTCTCGTCGACGGCCCCGACGGAGCCACCGAGCAGATCATCCACGCCCGCCACGGTGTCGTCCTGGGCTCGGGCGGTTTCGAGCACAACGACGAGATGCGCAAGAAGTACCAGCGCGGCCCGATCGGCACCGAGTGGACCGTCGGCGCCAAGGCCAACACCGGCGACGGCATCGTCGCCGGCCAGAAGCTGGGCGCGGCAGTCGACTTCATGGACGACGCGTGGTGGGGTCCGTCGATCCCGCTCACCGGTGGACCGTGGTTCGCGCTGTCCGAGCGGACGCTGCCCGGTTCGATGATGGTCAACACCCGCGGCAAGCGGTTCGGCAACGAGGCCGCGCCGTACGTCGAGGCCACCCACATGATGTACGGCGGCGAATACGGTCAGGGCGAGGGCCCGGGCGAGAACATCCCCACCTGGATGATCCTCGACCAGCGCTACCGCAACCGGTACACGTTCGCCGGCATCACGCCGCGCTCGCCGTTCCCGGGCCGCTGGCTCAAGGCCGGAGTCGTCGTCAAGGCGAACACGATTGCCGAACTCGCGGAGAAGACCGGCCTGCCGGTCGAGGCCCTCACCGAGACGGTGGAACGCTTCAACGGGTTCGCGCGCAACGGCAAGGACGAGGACTTCGGTCGCGGCGACAGCGGTTACGACCACTACTACGGTGATCCGCGTCTGAAGAACCCGAGCCTCGCCGAGATCGACAAGGCGCCGTTCTACGCCATCAAGATGGTCCCGGGCGACCTGGGCACCAAGGGCGGCATCGTCACCGACGTAAACGGACGCGCCGTCCGTGAGGACGGCTCGGTGATCGAGGGCCTGTACGCCGCGGGCAACTGCAGCTCCCCCGTCATGGGCCACACCTACGCCGGCCCCGGCGCGACCATCGGCCCCGCGATGACGTTCGCGTACCTGGCCGTGCTCGATATCGCCGACCGCGCCCGTGCCGCAGCGCAGTCCGTGACGAACTGACAGGAGAAGCCAGTGCCCATCGATCCGTCGATCGCGATCGGAGCCGAGCTCCCCGCACAGGAGTTCTCCTGGACCCCGTCGGATGTCCAGCTGTACCACCTGGGTATCGGCGCGGGCGCGCGTCCKCTCGATCCCCGCGAACTGAGGTACCTCGACGACGCCAAGCCTCAGGTCCTGCCGACGTTCGCGACGGTGGTCGCGAACATCCATGCGACCGAGGCGCCGCGCGTGTCGTTCCCGGGCGTCGAGATCGACCTGGCCAAGGTCGTGCACGGCAGCCAGGAAGTGACCGTCCACCAGCCGATTCCGGCGAGCGGCTCGGCTCGGACCACCACTCGGATCACCGAGGTGTGGGACAAGGGCAAGGCTGCGGTGATCGTCCAGGAGTCGTCGACCGTCGCACTCGACGGCTCTCCGCTGTGGACGGCCCGATCGTCGATCTTCGCGCGTGGTGAGGGTGATTTCGGGGGTGAACGTGGCCCGTCGGAGTCGGTCGCGCTACCCGATCGGGCTCCCGACGCCGAGGTTGTCTCGCAGGTCCTACCGCAGCAGGCCCTGCTGTATCGGATGTGCGGGGATCGCAATCCGCTCCATTCGGATCCCGAATTTGCCTCCGCTGCGGGCTTTCCTGCGCCTATCCTGCATGGACTGTGCACATACGGGATTATTTGCAAGGCTGCGACCGACACCGTCCTTGACGGAAATGCCGATCGTGTCAAGGGATTCCGGGCCCGTTTCGCGGGGGTAGTCTTTCCCGGCGAAACGCTTCGGACACGAATCTGGCGAGAGGCCGACAGGCTACTCATCTCTGCAACTGTTCCCGAGCGGGACGACTCGCCGGCGCTGGCGGACGTCGTGCTCACCGTCGCGTAGCGAACACGAAGCTGTACCGGTCGGGTCGATGTGCTCGTCGACCCGGCCGGGCATATCTGCACCCGGACTTCATTCCCCCTCACACACCTTGGAGTACACGAATGACGCTCAACGACGAGCAGCCCCGGCTGTCGCGGCGAGGATTCCTCGCGGCGGGCGCCGGTGCCCTTGCCGCCGGTGCCGTGGTCGGCGGCTGGACGCCCGCCTTCGCGGTTCCCGCCGGATCCTCCGGGTCCCTGGGATCCCTCGGGTCCCTGGGATCCTCCGGCCCCGTCGCACCGCTCCCGACGCCGCCGAACTTCCCGCAGGGCATCGCACTGTTCCAGCAGGCGTACCAGAACTGGTCCAAGGAGATCATGCTGGACGCCACCTGGGTCTGCTCGCCGAAGTCGGCGGACGACGTGGTCACCCTCGTCAATTGGGCGCACGAGAACGGCTACAAGGTCCGTCCCCGCGGCGCGATGCACGGCTGGACCCCGCTGACCGTGGTGAAGGGCTCCAACGTCGAGAAGGTGATCCTCGCCGACACGATGACGCACCTGAACGACGTCACGGTGCATCCGGACGGGTCTCCTGCGACCGTCACCGCTGGTGCCGGCGCCAGCATCGAGGCGATCGTGACCGAGCTGCAGGAGCACGGCCTCGGTTGGGCCAACCTGCCGGCTCCCGGCGTGCTGTCCATCGGCGGCGCCCTCGCGGTGAACGCCCACGGCGCGGCCCTCCCTGCTGAAGGCGAAGAGACGCTGCCCGGCCACACGTTCGGTTCGCTGAGCAACCTCGTCACCGAACTCACCGCGGTCGTGTGGGACGGCAGCAAGTACGCGCTGAAGACGTACCGGCGCAACGACCCCAAGATCACTCCGATGCTCACCAACCTCGGGCGTTGTTTCCTCACCTCGGTCACGATGCAGGCCGGCCCGAACGTGCGGCAGCGGTGCCAGAGCTTCACCGACATCACCTGGCAGGAGCTGTTCGCACCGAAGGGCACCTCGGGCCGGACGTTCGAGAGTTTCGTTGCCGAATCCGGTCGCGCGGAGGCGATCTGGTATCCCTTCACCGAGAAGCCGTGGATGAAGGTCTGGTCGAACTCGCCGACCAAGCCGGACGGGGCGTCCGGCAGCCTCGGCTCGCTCGGCTCGCTCGGCTCGCTCGCGGGCAAGCCCCCGCAGTCGCGTGAGGTCACCGGCCCGTACAACTACGTCTTCTCGGACAACCTGCCGGAGCCGCTCACCGACATGATCGGCGCGATCAACGCCGGAAACCCCTCGATTGCGGCGCAGTTCGGTCCGGCGATGTACGAGATCACCAAGCTCGGGCTGGCCGCGACGAACTCGTCCGACATCTGGGGCTGGTCGAAGGATGTCCAGTTCTACATCAAGGCCACGACGCTGCGGCTCACCGAGGGCGGCGGCGCCGTCGTCACGAGCCGCGCCAACATCGCGACCGTGATCCACGACTTCACCCAGTGGTTCAACGAGCGCATCGAGTTCTACCGCGCGAAGGGTCAGTATCCGCTGAACGGTCCGGTCGAGATCCGCTGCTGCGGCCTCGATCGGCCGGAGGACGTCAAGGTCGATTCGGCGGGCCCGCCGACCATCTCGGCGACTCGTGAGCGTCCCGATCATCCCGACTGGGACGTCGCCATCTGGCTGAACGTTCTCGGCGTTCCGGGCACCCCCGGCATGTTCGAGTTCTATCAGGAGATGGAGCAGTGGATGCGGTCGCACTACAACAACAACGCCGCCACGTTCCGTCCCGAGTGGTCGAAGGGCTGGGCGTTCGGCCCGGACCCGTACACCGACGAGGACATCGTCAAGAACAAGATGCGGGCCACCTACATGGACGGCGTGCCGGCCGACGAGAACTGGGACACGGCCCGGGCGCGGTACAACGAGATCGACCCGCACCGCGTCTTCAGCAACGACTTCATGGATCAGCTGCTGCCGTAAGGTTGCCGGATCCCGATCCACCGACGCCGGTGGTGCCTGGCCAGCTGCCAGGCACCACCGGCGTTCTCGTGGGCGGGGCCGAACCCGCATTCGGAGTACCGTCGAAGGTGATGCACGACAACCGATGGTGACCTGAGCCTAGGGAGCGCTGTCATGACCGCATCCACGCCGGATCCCACTCCGCCCCCGCCGGAGCCGACTCCTCCCGTGCCGCCGGCCCCCGCACAGCCGCCCGCGCCGCCCCCGCCACCCCCGACCAATGCCGGCTGGGCCGTCGCGGCGCTCGTCGCGTTCTGGCCGCTCGCGTTCGCCGCGTTCAACAACGCGTTCGAGGTGTATCCGCGTTGGGCCCGGGGCGACTTCGCCGGAGCCCAGTACGCATCGGACCGCGTCCGCAAGCTCGGCCAACTCTCGCTGTGGATCCTCGCCGGAATCCTCGTGCTGATCGCCATCGCCTACATCGTGATGGCGGCGGTGTGGATCTCGCACGGCGGATACGACGACAACTGGCACCGCGGCCGGATGGACTGGTAGCCGCTCACCGCACCCGGACAGCGTCACCGTCCGAATCCACGACGACGCCAACCCGGGCGGTAGTGCGGTCGGTCCGGATCGGCACGCAGGTGACGACGAGCAGCGCCACCGCCGCCACCGCCGCCCCGAGCCAGAACAGCCGGTCCAACCCGATCTGAGCCGGAACCACGACGGCCCCCGCCATCACGGTCGACGCGGCGAGCACCGCCGCGCCCACCGCACTCGCGGCGGAGGTTCCGACGGCCCGAATCAGGCTGTTGACGCTGTTCGCCGACGCCGTCTGGTCGCGGGGCACCGCCGTCGTGATGAGCACCGGCATCGCCGCGAGCGCGAAAGCCACGCCCACCGACACGACGAAGGCACTGACGCCGATGACGATGACGCCGGTGCCGAACACACCACGTTCGACGAACCCGAGAGCGATGGCCCCGCCGCCGACGGCGAGCGTCACCCGGGCACCCCAACCGCGGATCATCGCCGCCGACACCGGGGCCAGGACGATCATCACCAGGCCGCCCGGCAGCATCACCAGCCCGGCCGTCGCCGCGCTCAGGCCGAGGCCGTGCCCGGTCGACGCGGGCACCTGCAGTTCCTGCGTGGAGGCATACGAACTGAGGAACATCGCGAATCCGAGCAGCAGCGCGCACATGTTGGCCACCAACACGGGGCGCAGCATCGACGTCCGGAGATCGACGAGCGGGTGGGACATCCTCAGCTCCAACGGAACCCATACCGCCATCCCGACGATGCCGCCGACGGCCAGGCCGACGATCGGCCAGCTCCCCCATCCCCACGTGCCGCCCTTGGAGATCGCGAGCAGCACCGCGGTCAATGCTGCGGTCAACAGCACCGCGCCCCGATAGTCGAACCGTCCGGACGCGCGGGTGGTCGACTCCGGGACCACGAACGGCAACAGTGCCGCCATCACCACCGCGAACCCTGCCGGAAGCCAGAACAGCGACTGCCAGCCGGCGTGCTCGTAGAGGACACCGGACAGCGGCATTCCGAGCACACTGCCGACGCCGATCGTCGCGCTCATCAACGCGACACCACTGCCGAGTCGTTCCGGCGGAAGCACGTCGCGCATCATGCTGATCCCGACCGGCAGCAACGCCATCGCGAAACCCTGCAGCCCACGCCCGGCGACCACCGTCGCGAAGCCCGGTCCCACGGCGGCGAGCACCGAGCCCGCCACCATCAGCCCGAGACACACCAGCATCATCGCGCGCTTACCGAACATGTCGGCCAGCCGACCGATCAGCGGCGTGCCGACGGCACCGGTCAGCAACGTGATCGTGACCAGCCACGACGCGCTGGTGGGCGGCACGCCGAGATCGACGGCGAACGCCGGCAGAACCGGCACCACCAGCGTCTGCAGGAGCGCGACCAGGATCCCGCTCAGGCTCAGGGCCGCGATGACGACCCCGCTCCGGGCAGTACTCGGAGCGGGTGTCGGTACCGCGATCACCCGGTGACGCGTGCTGCGTTACCGGCGTCGATCGGAAGGACGGTGCCGCTGATGTGCGCGCTGGCCTCGGCGGCGAAGAAGAGGACGGCCCGGGTGATCTCGAACGGGTCGAGCCACGGCACCGGCTGCGCGTGCAGACTCTGGAACACGGGCGCGACGTCGTCCATCGTCGGCTCTGCGAGGTCCGGTCGCATCATCGAGTAGAGCGCCTTGTTGTGGATCATCCCGGTCGAGATGTTGCCGGGTGCGATCGCATTGACGGTGATGCCGTTCTGCGCCAGATCGAGCGCGGCACTCTTCGTCATGCCGATGACGCCCCACTTGGAGGCCGCGTAGGCGGCCATGTTGGTGTTGCCCGCGCGTCCGAGCATCGACGAGATCGTCACGATCCGGCCGTAGCCGCGTTCGATCATGCCGGGCGAGACGGCGCCGAGGGTGTTGAAGACGCCGGTGAGATTGGAGTTGATGGCCTCGTTCCACTGGGCCGAGGTCATCGACTGGATCGGCGCCGCCACGGACACGCCTGCGTTGGCGACCGCGATGTCCACGCGGCCGAACTCGGACTCGGCGCGGGCGACGAGGGCGTCCATCGCGTCGCGGTCGGCGGTGTCCGCCTTGACCGAGATGACGCGGCGGCCGGTGGCCTCGACGAGGCGCACGGTCTCGGCCAGGTCCTCCTCGGTCCCGAGGGGGTAGAACACCGAATCGCTGTCCTCGCAGCGGTCGCAGATGACCACGTCGGCGCCGCGCTCGGCGAACGCCACGGCGTGCGAGCGCCCCTGTCCCCGGGCGGCGCCCGTGATCAGTGCGACTCGGCCTTCGAAGCCTTCGAACTCCTCCATTGCTGCTCTCCTCGAGATCGGGGACCGCGAATCACGCAAGTCCGAAACTATCCCTACCTGCTACCGCTGTGACGACGCGCACAGATCCCGGCCAGTGGGAGGCGCAGACGTCCCCGTCCACACAACCACCGGCCACCGCGTGTGACAGCGGGATGCGACGGGATCGTCACCGACCGACGACGAGGATCACGACCGCCGACGCCGCCGCAAGCACGACGACCGTGACCGCCAGCCCCGCCATCAGCGCGAACGGATAGACCGCCCGCTCGTCCCCGAACGCGGTACTCATGCGCTCGTAGCGGCGCCGAGCGGTCACCACCACCACCGACGACGACACGATGGCCCACGTTCCGACCACCTGGACGACGACGGAGGATCCGGGTACATAGCGCAGACAGAGGAACGCGACCGCCGCCAGGCTCGCCGCGGTGCGCACCCACGCGAGCGTTGTCCGTTCCGGCTGAAGTCCCGGATCCCGGTGTGCGGCGGCCGCGGACATCACCTGCTCACCAACACGACGAGCAGCGTGACACCGGCACCCGCGATCAACCCCACCAGGAGCGCCGCGAGGGCCGGCACCGGCAGGCTCCGGCCCATCCGCATCGCCGCCTCGACACCCATCCAGCGTAGGAACGCGAACACCACGAGCAGGATCGCGCCGACGAGCAGGCCCACCACCAGCACCGTGTGGACGTTCGGGCCGACGACGTCGGCTCCGAACGCCTCGAGACCGACTGCCGCCGCAATCAGTCCGAGCGCAGTGCGAACCCAGGCCAGGAACGTGCGTTCGTTGGCCAATGTGAACCGCGGATCGGGATCATCCCCGTCCCGGAACGCTCTCGGACGCCAGCCGCGCAGTGTCACGTGACGGTCCCTTCTCACTCACTCTGTGGTTCAACGAAAGTAGCGTTTCAGCACCGCTGCACGCCGCCGACCGAGTACCTCGCGGCGCTCCCCCACCCCGACACGCGCGGTCGTGGCGGGCAGTGCTGCGAGCACGTCGTCGAACATCACCTTACGCACCGTCGGCGCCGGCAGATCCTGGGTGGACGCGAGCCACCACCGGTACACGCAGCGGGTGAAGGTGTTACCCGCCGTGTCGAGCCAGTTCGCGACGCCGGGATCGCGATGCGCCACGACGGCCCTGAACACCCCGTCCTCGTCGAGCACGGCTTGATGGCCGTTGAGCGAGGTCTGCCGATACGTGTAGCCGAGAGACTGACCCCAGTAGTCCCCGACGTGGATGTTCCAGAAGTGGCAGTCCGGCGGCGTGACCTCGAGAATCAGGGCCTCGTCGGGACCGATCTCGAAAGATCCACCACCGTAAGCGATATGGCCGCCGTCTCTCGCATACGTCGAACTGACCGGAGGCTGTGTCCGCAGGACGTTGCGTTCGGCGTCGCGCAGGGTCCGCGGATCCATCGGCAGCCAGTTACCCTCGTGCGGCTGCGCGCTGATGACGACCTCGAAATCGCCGTTGTCCTGCAACGTGATTCCACCCGGGTTCGACGTCGCACCCAGCCCGGATCCGGTGGCCGCCTTGAACGCCGCCCGGTAGTCCTTCGGCCCGCCGTCGCCGGACTGCGCCTTCTCGTAGAGATCGTGGGTGTCGTACAGCGTCAGCCCGATGTACCGGACCCGGCCGCCGGTCCCGGTGAGCCGGTAGGTCCCCTCGGGGTCGAGGACGGCATGGCCGAAGAGACAGTCCGGCGACTCGGTCGCCTACCACTTCGTATTGTCCTGCAGGTGAACAACTTCCGGATACTCCGGATCCGCACTGAAGACGACCTGCTCGAGTCCTGCATTGAGAAGGTTGAGCAGGTAGCGGTAGCCGGCGGCCCAGCTCGTCGAGAGGTCGAACCATATCCACACTCCTGGCGTTCGTCGGAGGACTCGAGATCAGGCGGGAACATCTCCGAGAATGGCCACGCGTTCCATGACCCGGCGGTGCGGGAAGTAGTCGCTGGCCGCATAGTGCTGCGTTGCGCGGTTGTCCCAGAAGGCAATCGAGTTGGGCTGCCACTTGAATCGGCACTGGAAGTCGGGGACCTTGGCCTGGTCGAAGAGGTGCCGCAACAGCGCCTCACCCTCGGCCGGATCCATGTCCGGGATGTGCGTCGTGAACAGGCTGTTGACGAACAGGGTCCTGCGCCCGGTCTCGGGATGGATCCGCACGATCGGGTGTGCGACCGGCGGATACGCCTCCTTCATCTGTGCAAGTTTCTCGGGACCCATCGAGCGGCCGAAGGACGGCACGAAATCGTGAATCGCGACCCGGCCCTCGATCTTCGCCTTGACCTCGTCGGACAGGCAGTCGTACGCGTTGCCCCATGTCGGCCCACAGGGTGTCGCCGCCGGCGGGCGGGACCTCGAGCGCGCGCAGAACCGAACCGAGCGGGGGACGCTTCTGCCACGTCACGTCCACGTGCCAGATGTTCTCGGTGCCGGGGTTGCCCTCACCGCGCTCGAAATGAACCACCTCGGGGACCTCACCCTGCGGGAGAAGCGGGTGGATCTCGAGGTCGCCCCAGTGGCGAGCGAAGTCTCGGTGCTGCGCGCCCGTGATCTGCTGACCCCGGAAGAACACGACCTTCCACTCGAGCAGCGCGCGCCGCAAATCCTCGATGACGTCGATACTCGGATCGCGCAGATCCACGCCGCGAATCTCCGCGCCGATGTATGGCGTCACAGGCCGCAACTCGAATCGCTCATACGGTAATGACTCGAATCCATCTGCACACCTACGCATTCCGCGAGGTCCGAATTCGATCGAATGGCCACCGATCGCCACCGTGCGACTACTCGTCAGCGCCGTCATACAAGACTCCTGTTACTGAGGGTTCCCGCCCTGAACACACCACCGCCGACGTCCGCCGCCCGGTCGATCCGACGAGGGACATCCTCGGCAAACTATCAGTCAGTGACTTAACTCGTCAAGACACTGACTTAATTCTTGAAACTAGCTGCACAGGAACACTATTGAGTGGCCACTCGAACCCGTACCACGAAGGCGATCCTCCCGTTTCCACTGAGCGGGACCGCGATCACACGCGTCCCGACACTGTGACTAAGCCCCCCCTGGGGCGCCCACCCGCCCGCCCCATTCCTCATTGAACGCGCCGCCGCCTGGCACTCTCACTCGACGACGAAATTATCTGCGCCCCAATATCACCGAGCGCATGTGTCGTCGATCTCTACCGACCCAAAGGACAACGATGGCGCTCGCTCTCACTTCAGTTCGAGGCAATGTTCCTCGAGCCCGAATATTTGCCGTTCTCGCCGTGATCATCTTCTTCTCCGAGATTGCGACTTTCGAGATCCTCATGGTCTACCCGGCGATGCCGCACATGGCGCCGACGTTCCAGACCCTCGATATCGCGTGGGTTGTCTCGATCGTCACGCTCACCGGGGCAACGCTCATGCCGCTCATCGGGAAGGCGTCGGACAAGATCGGCAAGAAGCGGGTGATCCTCGGCCTGGCCGGCGTCTTCGTGCTCGGCAGCGTTGTCTGTGCAACTGCAGACTCGTTTGCCGTCCTGCTCGCCGGTCGCGCACTGCAGGGAGTTCTCGTCGGGATCGTCGCGCTCTCGTACAGCCTCGTGCGCGACATCATGCCCCGCGACTTCGTCCCTGTCGCTCTGGGCATGGTGGCGACGGGTATCGGCATGTCCGCCGTCGCAGGACCGTTCATCGCCGGCTGGTTGATCGACGGGTTCGGTTTCCACGGGATCTTCTGGTTCATGGCGATCCACGCCGTCCTCTACGCGGACACGGCGCTCTCACGCGGCTTCCTGTACGCGGGAGCCGTCGGGCTCGTGGGCATCGCCGTCGCGCTCGTGATGAAGCACGGTCGCAAGCCTGCCACCGGTGGACTGGCGACCCCGGCCCCCGCCGGACTTCAGGCCGAGGCCGATTCCGGAGCCTCCAACGCCCCCACCGACATGTCGATCAGATGACGCACGGTCTCGTCGAAGTCGGTGTCCACGACCGGGTTCCCGCTGTTGCGCCGCTGCTCGAACACCGCGAGCGCCGACACAGCCATGTTGAGCATCAGATCGACACGAACGACCGCGACACGGCGCGGCAGGTGACCGAGTGCTCGCATCAGCCTGGTGGACACCTCGCGGCTGACCTCCGTGACGTCGGACAGTTCCGTGTTCGCGATGTCCACCGACGGGGATACGCGAGCGATGAACTGTGCGTAGTACGAATCGGTCCCGGAGGTCCGGAGATAGTCGGCGAGCGGCACGACGACGGCCTCGACGAGTCCACGCACGTCGTGCCCGAGTCCCTCCTCGTCCAGTTTCGCCAGGAAGGCCGCGCGACTGAGATTGATTTCCCGCATGCGCCTACGGAAGACCTCGAGAACGAGACCGTCCCGCCCGCCGAAGTGGTACTGCACGGCCGAGTTGTTCTTCTGGCCGGCAGCGGCGGCGACGTCGCGCATCGACACGCCGTCGATGCCACGCTCGGCGAACATCCGCTCGGCGACCTCGATCATCGCGCTCTTCGCATTTCCGGGATTCGACACGCCGCGAGACTAGTAAGTCGGCGCTTTAACGGTCAAGGCGTTGCGGGTACGCTCCCCCGCATCTCCGGCACGACGGAGAACCGCTGCTCAACCTGCTGCCCACACRCTCGAGACGAAACCAGCTTCGCCGCAACGAAACCGAACGCGTTTCCCCGTTCCATCATCCAGAGAGGCGCACCATGAATCGGCATTCGATTCCTATCGTCCGCACCGACCCGCATATCTCCGCCGCGGTCGACTACCGCGATCAGCAGGAACCGTTCACACGTCCGCAACCGGTGCGCCCACCGGAGGGCGCACCCAACGTCCTGCTGATCATGCTCGACGACGTCGGTTTCGGTACCGCGTCGGCATTCGGCGGTCCGTGCCGCACGCCCACCGCCGATCGACTGGCCGCGGACGGCGTCAAGTACACCCGCTTCCACACCACGGCGCTGTGCTCGCCGACCCGCGCGGCGACGCTCACCGGACGCAACCACCACAGCGTCGGCTTCGGCGTGATCGCCGAACAGGCCACGGCGGCACCGGGTTACAACGGGACCCGTCCGGCCTCGGCGGCGACGGTGGCGTGAATCCTGCAGGGCAACGGGTACGCGACCGGCGCGTTCGGCAAGATGCACCAGACGCCGACGTGGGAGATCAGTGAGGCGGGGCCGTTCGACCGATGGCCCACCCGTGAGGGTTTCGATCGCTTCTACGGCTTCCTCGGCGCCGAATCCGACCAGTTCTCCCCGGTTCTGTACCGCGACTTCACCGTCGTCGATCCGCCGTGCTCGCCCGAAGAGGGCTACCACATGTCGGAGGACCTGGTGGACCGCGCGATGGAGTGGATCGAGTCGGTCGGCACGATGGACCCGGACAAGCCGTGGTTCTGCTACCTGCCGTTCGGCGCGTGCCACGCCCCACTGCAGGTGCCGGACAGCTATCTCGACAAGTACCGCGGCGAGTTCGACCACGGCTGGGACCGCCAGCGGGAGATCACCCTCGAGCGGCAGAAGCAGCTCGGGGTGGTCGCGCCGGACACGGAGCTCGCCCCGTGGGCGCCGGACCTGCCGCACTGGGACGATCTGGACGCCGACCAGAAGAAGGTCTCGGCCCGGCTGATGGAGCTGTACGCGGCCTTCCTCGAGCACACCGACGACCAGGTCGGCCGGCTCGTCGACCGGCTGCAGGAGACGGGCGCACTCGACAACACCCTGGTGCTGTACATGCTCGGCGACAACGGCGCGTCCGCCGAGGGCGGCATGGAGGGCTCGTTCAACTACCTCGCCGGGCTCAACGGCTACAAGCAGACCACCGCCGAGGTGCTCGAGAAGTTCGACGAACTGGGCACCCCGACGAGCTACCCGCACTACCCGGCGTCGTGGGCGATGGCGCTCGACACCCCGTACCAGTGGACCAAGCAGGCCGCTTCCCACTACGGCGGCACCCGCAACGGGCTGATCGCGCACTGGCCCGAGGGGATCGCCGAGTCCGGCATCCGCGACCAGTGGCATCACTGCGTGGACATCACCCCGACGATCCTCGAGGCGGTGGGCGTGCCGGCGCCGGACACCGTCGACGGCGTGCCGCAGAAGCCCATGGAGGGTGTCGCGATGAACTACACGTTCGCCGACGCCGACGCCGAGGACCGGCACACCACGCAGTACTTCGAGATCTACGGCAACCGCGGCATCTACGACCACGGGTGGACGGCCGTGACGCTGCACCGGGCACCGTGGCTGATGGCGACGCACGGACTGCAGCTCCCTGCGTTCGACGAGGATCGATGGGAGCTGTATGACACCACCGTCGACTGGTCGCAGGCCCGCGACCTGGCGGCCGAGTACCCGGAGAAGCTCGAGGAACTCAAGCAGAAGTTCCTCGTCGAGGCGGCGCGCTACCAGGTGCTCCCCCTCGACGACCGCACCGTGACGAGGAACGCTGCACCCAAGGACCGCCCGCCGCATCCGCTGCGCGGACGGACGAGCATCACGTTGTACCCGCACATGAACGGCCTGCCGGAGAAGGCGGCACCGCCGTTCTTCAACCGCTCGTACAGGATCACGGCCACGCTCGAGACCGGCGGAAACCCGTGCGAGGGAACGCTGGCGAGCGTGGGCGGCCGGTTCGGCGGCCTGGCCCTCTACGTTCTCGATTCGAAGCCCGTGTTCTGCTACAACTTCAGCGGCGGCGGCCTGACGTTCGTGCGCGGCGAGGTACCCCTGACCGCCGAGAACCGCGAGGTGTCCGTCGCGTTCGAATACGACGGCGGTGGGATCGGGAAGGGCGGAACGGCAACGCTTTCCGTCGACGGTGTCGTCGTCGGTACCGGACGGATCGAGAAGACCACCCGCGCGATCTTCAGCATGAACGAGCAGCTCGACATCGGCATCAACCGCGGCAGCCCGGTGTGCGACGAGGTCGACGGCCGGTTCGAATTCAGCGGACGCCTCCACCACGTCCGCATCGACCTGCCCGGAGAGGGCCGACCGGAGACGGCGGAGGAACGGCGCCGAGTCGCCCTCGCGACCCACTAGGCGCTTCGCGCCCGTGCACTTTTCCGATAGCGCCGACTACCGGAAAAGCGCACGGGCGCCGCAGGCGCCTACGCCGTGAGCACGAGTCCCGAGGTGGGAACACCGGTGCCGGCGGTCACGAGCACGTTCTCGACGTCCGGAACCTGGTTCACCGAGGTGCCGCGGATCTGCCGCACGCCCTCCGCGATGCCGTTCATACCGTGGATGTACGCCTCACCCAGCTGGCCTCCGTGGGTGTTGATCGGCAGGCGCCCGCCCAGCTCGATCGCGCCGTCGGCGATGAAGTCCCGGGCCTCGCCGCGCCCGCAGAAGCCGAGTTCCTCGAGCTGCATCAGCACGTATGGCGTGAAGTGGTCGTACAGCACCGCGGTCTGCATGTCCGACGGCCGCAGCCCGGACTGCTCCCACAACTGGTCGGCGACCAGGCCCATCTCGGGCAGACCCGTCAGCCCGTCGCGGTAGTAGCTGGTCATGATGTACTGGTCCGGCCCACTGCCCTGTGCGGCCGCCGCGACGATCGCCGGCTTGTTCGGCAGGTCCTTCGCTCGCTCGGGCGACGTCACGACGATCGCGATGCCGCCGTCGGTCTCCTGGCAGCAGTCCAGCAGGTGCAGCGGCTCCGCGATGAACCGCGAGTTCTGATGGTCCTCGAGCGTGATCGGCTTGCCGTAGAAGAACGCGGCGGGGTTGACCGCCGCGTGCTTGCGGTCCGCGACCGCGATACGGCCGAAATCCTCACTGGTGGCGCCGTACACGTGCATGTACCGCTGCGCGACCATCGCGACGAACGACGCCGGCGTCCCCAGCCCGTGCGGGTACGAGAAGGCGTTGTCGGTGCCCGACGAGTTCACCTGCTGCACCAGGCCGGCGTTGACCTGCCCGAAGCGTGCGCCCGAGCGCTCGTTGAACGCGCGGTACGCCACCACGACGTCGGCGACACCGGTGGCGACGGCCATGGCCGCCTGCTGGATGGTGGCGCACGCCGCGCCGCCGCCGTAGTGGATGCGGCTGAAGAACTTCAGGTTCGGGATACCGACCGAACGGGCGACCGCCGCTTCGGTGTTGGTGTCCATCGTGAACGACGTCAGGCCGTCCACGTCGGACGGCTTCAGACCCGCGTCGTCGAGTGCGGCCTGCACCGCCTCCGCCGCGAGCCGGAGCTCGCTGCGGCCCGAGTCCTTGGAGAAGTCGGTGGCGCCGATGCCGACGATCGCGGCCTTCCCGGACAACCCGCTCATGCCCGTGCTCCATCCGAGTCGTCGTTCATCACCAGGGTGACCGTGGACGTGATGTGGTCGCCGAGGCTGTCCTTGCCGACCACCTTGACGGTGATCAGCCCGTCCTCGGCGGCCACCACCTCACCCGAGAGATTCAGCGTGTCGTACGCGTACCACGGCACCCCGAGTCGCAGCTTGATCGACGTGATCCGCGCCCGCGGACCGGCCCAGTCCGTGACGAAGCGCTGCACCAGGCCGGTGTCGGTGAGGATGTTGACGAAGATGTCCTTCGACCCGCGCTGCTGCGCCTTGTCCCGGTCGTGGTGGACGTCCTGGAAGTCCCTGGTGGCCAACGCCGTCGAGACGATGAACGTGGGATCACCATGGATCGAGAGACCCGGCAGCGTGTCGCCGACGGAGATGTCGAGTGCGCTGGTCATTTACGACTCCTTCACCGGACGCCACGCGTACAGCGTCCAGGGTTCGTTCCCGGTCTCGTCATCGCCCGGGAAGTCGAGGAACTGGGCCTGCACCGGCATGCCGACCGCGACCTCCGACGGGTCGACGTCGCGCAACTCACCGAGCATGCGCACGCCCTCGTCGAGTTCGACCAGGGCCACCACGAACGGCAGCGACCGACCGGGCACCTTGGGCGCGTGGTGGACGACGAAGCTGAACACGGTTCCGCGGCCGGACGCGACGACATAGTCGGTGGTCTCGGTCTTGTCCTTCCACAGCGCCGGCACCGGCGGATGCTGCAGACTGCCGTCGGGGCGCTGCTGGATCCTCAACTCGTGCGCGGCGACACCGTCCCAGAAGAACTGGGTGTCGCGCGACGGCGTGGGGCGCAGCATCCGCGAGGGATCGAGATCCTCGGGAACGGAAGATGATTCCGGCGCCTGCGGCGCCTTGGCGGGCGGCGCGAACTTGAGGATGCGGAAGAGCATCTCGGCGACGATCTCGTCGCCGACCTTCCAGAAGTTGCGGGTGGTGAAGAACCAGCCCTCGCCGAGCCCGGTCTTCTTGGGCCCGACCACGTCCTCGAGGTTCGACTCGATCGTCACCTCCTCGCCGGGACGGAGATAGCGGTGGTAGATCTGATCACAGTTGGTCGCGACCACCGACGTGAAACCGGCGTCGTCGAGGATCTGCGTCATCCGACCCAGCGGGTCGTCCTCCTCGCGCACCGCTCCGAGGCCGCGCATGGTCCATACCTGCGCCATCGCCGGAGGCGCGACGATTCCGTCGTAACCCGCTGCGACAGCCGCATTCTCGTCGACATAGATCGGGTTCTCGTCGCCGATCGCCTCGAGCCAGTTGCGGATCATCGGCATGTTCACCGGATCGCGCCCGGCGCGGGGCTTACTGGCACCCCCGGCGTTGACCTGCTCGGCCCCGGCCAGAATCTGTGCGGTCGAATCTGTCGTATCGGTCATCGCGGCACCCTCGGCAGTCCCAGACCGGCCACCGCGATCAACTCGCGCATGACCTCGTTGACACCGCCACCGAACGTGATGACGACATTGCGCTTGATCTGGACGTCCAGCCAGCGCATCAGCGCGGCGGTCTCGGGATCACCCGGGTCGCCGTGCGCGCCGACGATCTCGTCGGCGATCCGACCCACCCGCTGAATGCGCTCGGTGGCGAAGACCTTGGTGGCCGACGCGTCGGCGATGTCGACGTCACCGGTCGCGGCAGCGACCTGCCAGTTCAGCAGCTCGTTGAGGCGGTACGTCGCGTGGATCTCGCCGAGCCCACGTCGGACGTCCGGCAGCGACAACAGATCCCGCTTCGCGGCCCACTCGTACACCTTCTCGTACAGCCCGGCGACGCGGCCGGCCGGCCCGAGCATGACGCGCTCGTGATTGAGCTGGGTCGTGATGAGCTTCCAGCCCTTGTTCTCCTCGCCGACAAGCATGCTCGCCGGCACCCGGACGTCGGAGTAGTACGTGGCGTTGACGTGGTGCGCGCCGTCGGCGGTGATGATCGGCGTCCAGGTGAACCCGGGGTCCTTGGTGTCCACGATGAGGATCGAGATACCCCGGTGCCGCGATTCRGCGTCGCCGGTGCGGACCGCGAGCCAGATGTAGTCGGCGTCGTGGCCACCGGTCGTGAAGATCTTCTGCCCGTTGACGACATAGTCGTCGCCGTCGCGGACGGCGGTGGTGCGCAGGGCCGCAAGGTCGGTGCCGGCGTCGGGCTCCGAGTAGCCGATCGCGAAGTGCACCTCGCCGGCCAGGATCGCCGGCAGGAACTTGCGCTTCTGCTCCTCGGTGCCGTACGTCATCAGCGTCGGTCCGACGGTCTGCAACGTCACCGACGGCAACGGAACATCTGCTCGCACAGCCTCATTGACGAAGATCTGCTGCTCGATCTCACCGAAGCCGCGGCCGCCGAACTCCACGGGCCAGCCGACGCCCAGCCAGCCGTCCTTGCCCATGCGGCGGATCACGTCCCGGTAGGTGGGGCCGTGGCGTTCGGTGAGCATGATCTCGGCCTCGGCCGGCGAGATCAGTCCGGAGAAGTAGCGGCGCAGTTCCGCCTGCAGCTCACGCTGTTCGGGTGTCAGATCGATGAACACCGGGCCCCCACGAGGTCGAGTCGGTACGAGGCGCCGCCGACGAGACGGGCCAGATCCTTGGCAATGGAGAAGTAGCGGTGCATTGGATAGGTGACGTCGACGCCGAGCCCACCGTGCAGGTGGTGCAACGTGCGCATCGCGGCGGGCACCTCGGCCGCGATCCAGTACGCCATCACGTCGAGATCGTCCTCGGAGTCCAGGCCCTCGGACACCCGCCACGTGGACGCCAGCGCCGAGACGTGCAGCGTACGGGACGTGACGTACACATCGGCGATCTGCTGGGCCACCGCCTGGAACGCGGCGAGCGGCTTGCCGAACTGCTCGCGGGTGGTCAGGTGGTCGGCCGCCAGGCCGGTGGCGCCGGCGAGCAGTCCGTCGGCGTACGCGCCGAGGCTCGCGAGCGCGATCCGGTTGAGGCTCGCGACACCGTCGAGTCCGTCACCCAGGACGTCGGCGGACAGCACCCGCACCCCGTCGAGCCGGACCGAGAACTCCGGTCCGCCCGCGGAAGTCGCGCTCTTGGTGAGCGTGACGCCGGGAGCGTCCGGGGCCACCACGACAACGCCGGCGTCGGTGGGCACCAGGATCCGGTGTGCGATGTCCGCGAACGGCACCGCGACCTTGTGCCCGGTCACGACGACGTGGTCGCCGTCCGCGACCGCGATGGTGGACGGCTTCGCCGGGAACGCCGAACCCTGTTCCGCGACGGCCGCGGTGAGGATCCGTCCGCCCGCGATTCCGTCGAGCAGGGCGTCCTGCTGCTCGGTGGTCCCCAATGCGAGAACCGGGAGGAGGCCGAAGCCCAACGTGGCGAGCGCCGGAACCGGCGCCGCGCCGCGGCCGATCTCGGTGAGCATGGTCGCCACCTCGGCGACGCCCAACCCGTCACCGCCGAGCCGTTCCGGCACCGCGAGCGAAAGCAGGTCCGCCTTCGCGAGCGCCTGCCACAACTCGGCGTTGAAACCACCGGTGTCGGCGGGATCGGAGTGCTCGCGAGCCAACAGGCCCACGACTATCTCCGCCACCGTTTCCTGAGTCTGATCCTGAGAGAAGTCCACGCTGCCAATCCCGCCTGTGATCTAGAACGTGTTCCTGTTCTATCACCTGCAGGTGAATGACGAAAGGCCCGGCGTGGCGAGAACACGTTCATCACGTTCTCGCCACGCCGGGCCCGGACGGGAAACCGTCAGTCGCGCGGCAGCCCCAGCAGGCGTTCGGCAGCCACCGTGAGCAGGATCTGCGTCGTCCCGCCCGCAATGGACAGGCACCGCGTGTTCAGGAACTCGCGGGTGAGCGGCCCCTCGACCCACCCGGCCTCACCGGCGAGCTCGACGGCGAACTCCGCGACCGCCTGACGGTTGCGGACACCGACGAGCTTGCGGACGCTCGACGCGGGCCCCGGATCCTGGCCGTCGAGCTGGCGCAGCGTGGTACGCAGCTCCAGCAGGGACCCGACGAGCGCCTCGGCGATCAGCGCACCCAGATGGTCGGCGGTCACCGGATCGGGATCGCCGGCCAGCTCGAGCAGTTCCTCGACGGCCTTGCCGAGCGACGACCCACCACTCATCGCGACCCGCTCGTTCGCGAGCGTCGTGCGGGCCAGCTTCCAACCGCCGTTCACCTGCCCCACGACGCAGTCGTCCGGGACGAAGACGTCGTCGAGGAACACCTCGTTGAACAGCGCGTCACCGGTGATCTCTCGCAACGGCGAGATGTTGATCCCGGCGGTACGCATGTCGAGCACGAAGTACGTGATGCCCTTGTGCTTGGGCGCGTCCTTGTCGGTTCGGGCCAGGCAGATCGCCCAGTCCGCCTCGCGGGCCAGCGACGTCCACACCTTCTGGCCGTTGAGCTTCCAGCCGCCGTCGACCTTCTCGGCCGTCGTCCGCAGTGACGCCAGGTCCGATCCCGCACCGGGCTCGCTGAACAGCTGGCACCACGTGATCTCACCGCGCAACGTCGGCAGTGCGAACCGCTCGATCTGCTCGGGGCTCCCGTGCTCGAGAACCGTCGGCACGGCCCACCAGCCGATCACGAGGTCGGGGCGTTCGATGCCGGCCGCGGCCATCTCCTCGCCGATGAGGATCTGCTGGGCCGCCGACGCGCCGCGTCCGTACGGGCGCGGCCAGTGCGGTGCCGCGTAGCCCGACTCGGCGAGCGCCACCCGACGCTCCGACTCCGGGACGGCGGCCAGCGCGGTCACCTCGTCGCGGATCGCGGCGCGCCCCGACTCGGCCTGCGGATCGAGCTCGGACAGGTCGATCGTGAGGTGCCGGCGGGCGCCCTCCCGCGTCAGGACCGCGACCCGCGCGCGCCACACGTTGCTGCCGCCGAGGATCTGCTTGAGCGAGACCGCACGCCGCAGGTAGAAGTGCGCGTCGTGCTCCCACGTGAACCCGATGCCGCCGAGGACCTGGATGCAGTCCTTGGCCGTCTGCACCGCGGCGTCGAGCGCGATCGACGCCGCGACCGCGGCCGCGATCGGCAGTTCCGAGGTTCCGGCGCCGCCCGTGTCCGGGTCCGGCAGGGCGTCCTCGGCGGCGACGGCCGCGTCCCACGCGACCGCGCGCGCCTGCTCGACACGGCACAGCATCTCGGCGCACAGGTGCTTGATCGCCTGGAAGGAGCCGATCGGCTTGCCGAACTGTTCGCGGATCTTCGCGTAGTCGACCGCGGTCCGCAGGCTCCAGCCCGCGACGCCGGCGGCCTCGGCGGCCGCGAGGGTCGCGGCGAGGTCGCGCACCAGTCCCGGAGCGACACCGCTGACGATGCGATCGGCGGAGACAGCCACACCCTCACAACGGACCCGGGCGGTGCCGCGGCTCTTGTCGAGGATGTCGAGCGGCTCGACGGTCAGTCCCGGCGCCTCGCCGTCGACGAGGCACCACACGGTGCCGTCGGCGGAGTCGCCGGAACGCGCCGACACCAGCACCGCGACACCCGGCTCGCCGCCCAGCGCGTTCCCGGCGTCGCCGGTCAGGACCAGACCGCCGTCGGCGTCCGGGACCGCGGAGACCGCGGGACCGTCGACGACGACCGCACACGGCAACTCGCCCTCGGCGATCTGCGCGGCCCACTGCTTCGCCACGGCGCCGTCGGCGCGCCCGAGGACCAGCCCCGCGAGCGCGGTCGGTAGAACAGGACCGCCCACCAGTTCCGTGGCCGCCTGCTCCAACATCGCGGCCAGGTCGACCACCTGTCCGCCGACCCCACCGACGGACTCCGGAACACCCACGGCGAACAGCCCCAGGGATGCCACCGAGGGCCACGTACGACGCCAGAAATCCGCAGGTCCTTCACGTAAAATGGTCAGTGGGGCCGCGGAGCGGGCCCACGCCTGAATCGACTCCTGGACGGCCCTCTGCTCGTCGGTGGTGGCGATTGTCACAACGTCTACCCGCCTCTCATAGATGACATTTTCATCTAGAACGTGTTCTAATATGCTCGGCCGTCAAGAGTCAAGGCGTGAAGGAAACTGTCGATGACCACCTCATCCCGATCCCGTTCTACAGGGGGCACGGTCACGACCCTCAGCGAGGACGATCTCAGCTCCAACGCTCAGCGCGAGCGCCGCAAGAGGATCCTCGATGCGACCCTCGCACTCGCTTCCAAGGGTGGCTACGAGGCCGTGCAGATGCGTGCCGTCGCCGAACGCGCCGACGTCGCGGTGGGCACCCTTTACCGATACTTCCCGTCGAAGGTGCACCTGCTGGTGTCCGCCCTCGCGCGTGAGTTCGAGCGGATCGAGTCCAAGGGCAAGATCCCCCCGGGCCGCAGCCCGCTCGAGCGGATGCAGCTCATTCTCGGCCAGATCACCAAGGCGATGCAGCGCGACCCCCTCCTCACCGAGGCCATGACCCGGGCGTTCATGTTCGCCGACGCCTCGGCGGCCGCCGAGGTGGACCAGGTCGGCAAGCTCATGGACACGCTGTTCGCGCGGGCCATGACCGACGGCGAACCCACCGAGGACGAGCTCGCAATCTCCCGCGTCATAAGCGACGTGTGGCTGTCGAATCTGGTGGCCTGGCTCACCCGTCGCTCGTCGGCCACCGACGTCGCGAAGCGCCTGGAACTGACCGTCGAACTGCTCCTCGGCGACGGGTCCCGGACACCCGTGTGACCCGGTGTGGCAGCCGGCACTTCGAGGGCGGCGCGCCAGCGCGCCCGTAATCGCTTAGGTTTGAACCTGTGAGCGCTCTGGATCTGCCGATCGAACTCCGCCGAGCCCTGGCCACCGTGGCACGGACACCCCGCCTGTTGGTGGCGTCCGACTACGACGGCACGATGGCGCCCATCGTCTCGGATCCGGAGAAGGCGTACCCCCACGCCGAGTCCGTCCGGGCCCTGCGTGCGCTGGCCGGACTGGCCGCCACCACGGCCGCCGTGATCTCGGGTCGCGCGCTCAAGGACCTCGCGACGCTGTCCCGGCTGCCCGCCGAGGTCCAGCTGGTCGGCAGCCACGGCTCCGAGTTCGACGTCGGGTTCGTGCACGCGATCGACGCGAATGCCCGCAAGCTCCTGGGCGAGGTCACGTCCGAGCTGTCCCGCATCGCGGACCTGCACCCCGGCGTCACCATCGAGACCAAGCCGGCCAGCGCCGCCCTGCACGTACGCAACGCCAGCCCCGAGGCGGGTGCCAAGGCGCTCGCGGCCGTGCACGCCGAGGCCGCCCTGTGGACCGGCGTACAGGTCACCGAGGGCAAAGCCGTCATCGAACTCGCCGTCGTCGCGACCGACAAGGGCAACGCGCTCGACATCCTGCGTCACCAGGAGGCGGCGACGGCCGCCGTGTTCTTCGGCGACGACGTCACCGACGAGAAGGCGTTCGACCGCCTGCAGGGTCCCGACATCGGCATCAAGGTCGGCGAGGGCGACACGCTCGCCGAATACCGCGTCGACTCCACCGAGGACGTGGCCGCGGCGCTGGCGTTCCTGCTCGAGGAGCGCCGGACGTGGCTGTCGGGCGCGGACGCGCCGCCCATCGAGCGGCTGACGATGCTGGCGAGCCCCCGCTCGGTTGCGCTCATCACGCCCGACGCCAACATGACGTGGCTGTGCCACCCCGAACCGGATTCGGCCGCGGTGTTCGCACACCTGCTCGGCGGCACCGAGGCCGGCCACTTCAGCGTGGGCCCCCAGCGCGAGGCGCTGCCGCTGAGCCAGCAGTACCTCGACGGCACCATGACCGTGCAGACCCGCTGGGCCAGCCTCACGGTCACCGACTACCTGCCGCACGACGTCCAGCCGAGCCGCACCGACCTCACCCGCGTCATCACGGGCCGCGCGAAGGCGGTCGTCAGCTTCGCACCCCGGCCGGAGTTCGGTCAGGTTCCCGTGCAGCTGGAGCCGGACGCCGACGGGCTCCGGGTCTCCGGCACGAGCGAGCCGATGGTGCTGCGTTCCCCCGGCGTGCACTGGGACATCACCACCGACGGCACCCAGCAGACCGCGCTCGCGGTCGTCGACCCGTCGCAGGGCCCCATCGTTCTCGAATTACGTTGCGGCACCGAAGATCTGGGACCCTCACAGCTTTCGGAGCCGGAGCGCCGGGAGATCGCCGAATCGTACTGGCGAGACTGGGTGAAAACGCTCGACCTGCCGCCGCTCAAGCCGGATCTGATGAAGCGATCGGCGCTCACCCTCCGCGGGCTGGTGCACGCGCCGAGCGGGTCGATCCTCGCCGCCGCGACAACGTCGTTGCCCGAGGAGATCGGCGGCGTCCGCAACTGGGACTACCGCTACTGCTGGCTGCGCGACGCGGCGCTGACCGCGTCTGCGCTGGTGAGCCTCGGGTCGCTCGAGGAGGCCGAGAACTATCTCGAGTGGGTGCACGGCGTGCTCGAGACGCTGCACGGCCCGGAGCGGCTGCACCCGCTCTACACGCTGTACGGAACCGGCCTGCCGCCGGAGGCGGTCATCGACTCACTGCCCGGCTATGCCGGATCCCGTCCGGTGCGCGTCGGCAACGCCGCGAATCAGCAAGTGCAACTGGACGTGTTCGGCCCGATCGTCGACCTGGTCTCCAACCTGGCACTGGCCCGGCAGAGGAAGGGCATCACCGGGGCCGACGCACTCACCGACCGCGACTGGGAACTCGTGTCCGCGATGGTCGAGGCGGTCGAGCGGCGCTGGAGCGAACCCGACCACGGCATCTGGGAGATCCGCGACAACCCCCGGCACCACGTGTACTCGAAGGTGATGGGCTGGCTCACCATCGACCGCGCGCTCACGCTGGCCGAGAACTTCGGCCGGGAACCCGGCAAGAACTGGGCGGCGCTGCGCAGCGAAATCTGCGAGGAAGTGACCGAGAAGGGGTGGAACGCGGACGTCGAGTCGTACACCGCCGCCTACGACGGCACCGACCTGGATGCGGCCACGTTGTTCATCGGACTGTCCGGGCTGATCGACCCGAAGGACGAGCGGTTCGCCGCGACGGTCGTCGCGACGGAGGCCGAACTGCGCAGCGGCTCGACCGTGTACCGCTACCACCACGACGACGGGCTGCCCGGCACCGAGGGCGGCTTCCACCTGTGCGCCGCGTGGCTGGTGGAGGCGTACCTGCTGATCGGTCAGCGGTCGGACGCCGAGGCCCTGTTCAAGCAGTTGGTGAACGCCGCGGGACCGACCGGACTGCTGGCCGAGGAGTACGACCCCGTCGCCGAACGCTCACTGGGCAACCATCCGCAGGCGTACAGCCACCTGGGGCTGCTGCGGTGCGCGCAGCTGCTCAGCGCGGACATCACGGGCTGAGCACCGGTCAGGGCTCGGGCGGGGAGGCCGCGGTGTGGCCGCGCAACAGCTCCGTCTCGAGCATCTCGACCGTGGTGACGCCCGAGTCCGAGCCGGACAGCAGCAGCGCTCCCGCGCGCCTGCCCTTGTCCTCACCCGGCTGGCGCACCGTCGTCAGACCCTCCCGGAGTGCATCCTCGACACCGTCGAATCCGGTGATCGACAGGTGTCCGGGGACGTCCACACCCTCGCAGCGCGCCCAGTCGAGTGCGCCGAGGGCGAGGACGTCGGTGGTGCACACCAGCGCGGTGATGCGCGGATTGACCGCCAAAGCCTGTGCGGCAGCGGAATATCCGTCCTGAGCCGTGTGTTCGTAGCGTTCGACGACCGTGAGCCCCTCCGGATCGAGTCCCGCCGCCTGCATGGCGTCGTGGATGCCGAGGATACGCTCGCGCTGGACGTGGAAGTTCGACGCCTGCAGGCGTCCACTGTCCACGACCTCGTCCGAGCGGTCCCGCCCCAGACGCATGCAGAGCACACCGATCTCCTTGTGGCCCAATGAGATCAGATAATCAGCGACCTTACGCATGGCACCACGGTCGTCGATGCCGATGAGCGATGCGCCCGGCATCTCGCGCGGCTGATCACAGATGACGGTGGGCAGATGCCGTTCCCGCACCGCTGCCAGGTAGGGGTCGTCGGCGGCGACCGAGTACACGACGAATCCGTCGACGCCGGCCTGCTGGACCACCGCCGCGGCTTCCACCTCGTCGCGGCCGGGGCCGGCCGGGATGAGCAGCAGGCCGTAGCCCGCCTCCTCGCACGACTCGGTGAGTCCCGCGAGGAAGCTCATCGCCGCAGGATCCCGGAAGGAGTAGCTGAGCGCCTCGGTGAGAAGGAGGCCGACAGCGCCGGCGCGGCGGGTCCGCAACGAGCGGGCCACCGGGTCGGGGCCCGGGTATCCGCGACGCTTGGCCGCGAGCAGCACACGTTCGCGGAGTTCGGCCGAAAGCTGGTCGGGACGGTTGTAGGCATTGGAGACGGTCGTCCGCGAGACCTTCAGCTCGGCGGCGAGCGACGCCAGAGTGGCTTGGCGGCGTGGCTGTCGAGACCTTGGCATAACGGGACGGTAGCGGTTCGGAGGCCACACGGCGAACTCGGACGCACCTCACATACCACCTGGAGGGACGCGACCTGCAAACTTCCGCTAAAGTGTAAACGGAAACGGTTACCAATAACGTTAAGGGCCCGCCACCGGGCCACCCGATCATCCGATTCGTGACCAGGAGTAGTTGTGCGCATGTCCGGCATGTCCAATGCCTTACGTTCCGCCGCGGCGGCCATCGGGGTGGCCCTCGCCGCGGTGACACTGACGGCGTGCGGCAGCTCCCCCGGGTCCGACGGCCAGATCCGCGTCGTCGCCTCCACCAACGTGTGGGGCAGCGTGGCGCAGGCCGTCGCCGGCGACCGCCTCGAGGTCACCTCGATCGTCACCGAACCCTCGGCCGATCCGCACTCGTACGAGGCCAGCCCGGCCGACGCCGCCAAGATCAGCGATGCGTCGCTGGTGATCCTCAACGGCGGCGGCTACGACCAGTTCGTCGAAGACATCATCGAGTCCACCGGCTCCAAGCCCACCGTCGACGCGTTCGACCTCTACGAGGAGCGCACCGGCACGCACGCGACCGAGTCCGACTCCGAGCACGCGGGCCATTCGCACGGCTCGGTCAACGAGCACGTCTGGTACGACATCCCCACGGTCTCCGCGACTGCCAACGCGATCGCCGCGGAGTTGGGCAAGCTCGATCCCGAGGGCGCCGACGTCTACACCGGCAACGCCGAGGCGTTCCGTGCGCAGCTGCGCCAGGTGTCCGAGACGTCCGCCGGCATCGCGGCCGCACACCGCGACGCTCCCGTCGCGCAGACCGAGCCGATCGCCCACTACCTGCTGCAGGCCGCCGAGCTGAAGGACCTCACGCCGGAGGCCTTCACGAGCGCCGTCGAGAACGGCACCGATCCGGCGCCGGCCGCGATCGCCGAGACACGACAGCTGTTCACCGACAAGAAGGTCCGCGTGCTGGTCTACAACTCGCAGACCGAGGACAAGGTCACCCGCAACATGCGCGAGACAGCCGAGAGCGCCGGCATCCCCGTCGTCGAGATCACCGAGACCCTGCCCGAGGGCACGGACTTCGTGCAGTGGCAGGCACAGACCGCGCAGTCGCTGGCCGACGCCCTGAACTCCGGATCATGAGCACGGTGAGCACCGCGACCGGCGCGGTCGCCGCACCCGCCGTCGAACTGCGCGACGCGCGGTTGTCGTTCGGTGAGCGCACGCTGTGGTCGGGCCTGGACCTGACGATCGAGCAGGGCGAGTTCGTCGCTGTCCTCGGCCCCAACGGCTCCGGCAAGACCTCGCTCATGAAGATCCTGCTGGGCCAGCTCGCCCCCACCTCCGGCACCGTGCGGATCGCCGGGACCACGGCGAGGACCGGTAACTCGCACGTCGGCTACGTCCCGCAGCAGAAGTCGCTCGACGAGGGACTGCCCCTGCGCGGTCGCGACCTCGTCGGCCTCGGCTACGACGGGCACCGCTGGGGTACCGGGCTGTTCGGCCGGGCCGAGCGGCGCAAGGTCGTGGACTCCGCGATCGCGCAGGTGGGTGCCCAGTCCTATGCGGACGCCCCGATCGGGTCGATGTCCGGCGGCGAGCAGCAACGGCTGCGGATCGCGCAGGCCCTCGTCGGCGACCCCAAGGTGCTGCTGTGCGACGAACCGTTGCTGAGCCTGGACCTCGCCAACCAGCACCGCGTCTCCGAACTGATCGATCGGCGTCGCCGCGAACACGACACCGCGGTGCTGTTCGTGACCCACGAGATCAACCCGATCCTGCCCCTCGTCGACCGCGTGCTGTACCTCGTCGACGGCCAGTTCCGGATCGGCACCCCCGCCGAGGTCATGACCTCCGAGGTCCTGTCCGAGTTGTACCGCACCGACGTCGAGGTGCTGCACGTGCGCGGCCGCCTGGTGGTCGTCGGCACCGGCGACGCGATCGACGCGCTCGGCAGCGGCGGCGGACCCCGCCCCGGCGAGGGCGTCCACCACACCGAGGACCACGCATGAGCAACAAGTTCACTGAGGCGATGTCGCACATGTTCGACTTCTCCGCCACCGCGGATCTGCTGCGGTACGACTTCGTCCAGCAGGCGCTCATCGCGGGCGCGATCCTCGGCCTGCTCGCCGGCGTGATCGGTCCGCTGATCGTGAGCCGGCAGATGTCGTTCGCGGTGCACGGGACGTCGGAACTGTCGCTGACCGGCGCGTCGGCCGCCCTCCTGATCGGAGTCGGTGTCGGTATCGGCGCCGTCGTCGGATCCGTCGTCGCCGCAGTGCTGTTCGGGCTGTTGGGAACGAAAGCGCGTGAACGCGATTCGGTGATCGGCGTCATCATGGCCTTCGGACTGGGCCTGTCGGTGCTGTTCCTGTGGGCATACGACGGCCGCACCGGCACCAGCTTCTCGCTGCTGGTCGGACAGATCGTGGCCCCCGGCAACTCCGGCCTGGCGCTGCTCCTGGGCTGCGCGGTCGTGGTGATCGGCACGCTCGCCGTGATCTACCGTCCCCTGCTGTTCGCGAGCACCGACTCCGATGTGGCCGCCGCGCGCGGTGTCCCGGTGCGCGGCCTGTCGATCGTGTTCGCCGTCCTGGTCGGCATCACCGCCGCCCTCGGTGTCCAGATCGTCGGCGCACTGCTCGTCATGGCGCTGCTGATCACCCCGGCCGCCGCAGCCGGACACGTCACGGCGAGCCCACTGCGGGCCACGGTGCTGGCGGTCCTGTTCGCCGAACTGGCCGCAGTCGGCGGCATCCTGCTCTCGCTCGCACCCGGCGTGCCCGTCTCGACGTTCGTCACCGCGATCTCGTTCGTGATCTACCTGGCGTGCCGGGCGATCGGTGCGTCACGGCGCCGATCCGCCGGGCGGGTACTCGTCACTGCGTGATCGCGGGTGCGACGTTCCCGTAGTGCCGGGTGTTGCAGTTGCCCCGGATGACCGAGTCATCCGGGGCACGTGTACTCCACCTCGGCGATCCGGCCCTGCGGTAAACCATCCGACCACCAGAACAAAGCGCAATGATTGGTTGCGCATACGGCCCGCGGCCGGATACCCTCATGTGCAACCAAACGTTGCGATAGAGGAGCCGGCATGGAGTACGGACGAATCGAGCGCTCGATATACGTCGAAGCCGAGCCCGACGTGGTCTACGAGGTCATCAGCAGTCCCGAGCACCTGAAGGAGTGGTGGCCCGACGAGGTCGTCGACCTGGAACCGGTCCCGGGCTCCGTCGGCGAACTCGTGTGGGGCGACAGGACCTCCCCCGACGGACATGTCGCCCCGATCACGGTGATCGACGCTCAGCCACCCCGATTGTTCTCCTTCCGCTGGGTTCACCCGGCCGACGAGGCAGCGGCCCCCGGCAACTCCCTGTTGGTGACATTCGAGCTCATCCCCTCGGGAGAGGGCACGACGGTCCGCATGACGGAAACCGGCTTCCGTGAGATGGGTTGGGAGATCGCTGTTCTCGAGGAGCAGTACAACTCGCACATCGAGGGATGGGACCAGCATCTGCCGCGCCTCGTCGAGTACATCAGCCGACTGGGTGCGAGCCGATGAACTCCGTTGTCGACGACGGGCTCTGGTCCGCGATCGGGGACCCGACACGGCGACGAATGCTCGACCTGCTGCTGGCAGACGGCGAGGGGACGGCGACCAGTCTCAGTGAGCAGCTACCCGTGACCCGTCAAGCTGTCGCGAAACACCTCGGTGTTCTCGACCGCGTCGGTTTGGTGCATGTGACGCCCGCGGGCCGGGAGCGGCTCTACCGGGTCGATGACGCACAACTCGCCCGCGCCGTAGAGCAGCTCAATGCCGTCGGGTCGACATGGGACGCCAGGCTGCAGCGCATCAAGCGGATCGCAGAAGCAATCCAACGCAACAGACAAAAGTGAGAAGAGAGAGGGACTCGAGATGGTTGACATTCTGCACAGGGTCGGGATCAAGTCGCCTTCCGTCGACGATGTCTACGCGGCGTTGACGACGGTCGACGGGCTTGCCGGCTGGTGGGCCAGCGACACAGACGGAGACGCGAACGTCGGAGGGACACTCCAGTTCCGCTTCGGAGCAGACGGTTTCGATATGAAGGTGATCGAGCTCCAGCCCGCGAAGCGAGTGCTCTGGGAGGTGATCGAAGGGCCCGAGGAATGGGTCGGCACCCGAGTGGTGTGGGACCTCCGACGCGACGGCGACTACACGGTCGTCCTCTTCACACACGAAGGGTGGAAGGAACCCGTGGAGTTCATGCACCATTGCAGCACCAAATGGGCACTCTTCCTGATGAGCCTGAAGGCGATGGTCGAAACCGGCACGGGCGCACCAGATCCTCGGGACGTCAAGATCGACAACTGGAACTAGTCTCGATCTCGTCTTGCACGACAACCCGGCTGCGTTCTACCGCCCCTGAGCCCGACCCGGGTAGTCGGATCCGGCCGGGCCGACGCGACGTTCTCCGCCTCACCCCCGATCGGGGGTGCCCGGATCGGTACTGCAGTCCTAGATTCAGTACCGATCCGCCGCGACCCCGAACCCGTAGGGAGAGACCGATTCACTACTTCGAGCGACTGTCCGAGACGGCCTTCCTCGCAACCAGCCACACCGGCGGCGCCTGGAACACCGAGGAACAGCACATCGCACCTGCCCTGGGGTTGCTGGCGCACGCAATCGAGACCGATCGCGATCGGCGCCGCGACGACCGCCCTGCCATCGGCCGACTGTCCTACGACATCCTCGGCACCCTCCCGATCGGCGTCGTGGAGACGTCCGTCCGCACGATCCGTGCCGGGCGCACGATCGAACTGGTCGAGGCGACGCTCGGCCACGACGGCCGCGCCGCCGTCGTCGCGCGGGCGTGGCTGATGCAGGCCTTCGAGACGCAGCCGTTCCACGCGAGTCCGTTCCCCGTCATCGCCGCGCCCGAGGACATGCCGTCGTGGGACGCGACGACGGTCTGGCCGGGAGGATTCATCGAGTCCGCGGACGTACGGCGGGACCAGATCGAACCCGGTCGCGCGTCGTTCTGGGTGCGGACCCCGGCGGACCTCGTCGCGAACGAGCAGGTCAGTTCCGTCGCGCGGACCGCCGGCCTGCTCGACATCGCCAACGGCATGACCACGCGTATCAGCCCGACCGACGTGGCCTTCCCCAATCTGGACCTCACCTTCCACCTGTTCGCCGAACCACACGGGGAATGGGTCGGTTTCGACACGAACGTGAGCTTCGGCGCAACCGGCATCGGACTCACGCACAGCGTCGTCAGTGACGTCCGCGGCCCGATCGGGACGTCGTCGCAGATCCTCACCGTCCGGCCGACCGCACGGTAGAAGCAGGTCCGCCGCGCGTCGGCCGCGGAACTAGGATCGAGTTGTGGCATACATCGACCTCAACAGCGATCTCGGCGAGAGTTACGGCGCGTGGACGCTCGGCGACGACGCGGCGATGCTGGGCCTCGTCACGAGCGCCAACATCGCGAGCGGGTTCCACGCCGGCGATCCCGCGACGCTGCTCCGCACATGCCGCGAGGCCGTCGCGCAGGGTGTGAGGATCGGCGCGCAGGTTGGCTACCGTGACCTCGCCGGCTTCGGACGCCGCTTCATCGACATCGCACCCGTCGACCTCACCGCCGAGGTGATCTACCAGATCGGGGCTCTCGACGCGTTGGCCCGTACTGTCGGCTCGTCGGTCACCTATGTCAAACCGCACGGCGCGCTGTACAACGCGATCGTCCACCACCGCGAACAGGCGCGTGCCGTGGTGGCTGCAGTCCGCGCGGTCGATGCGTCGTTGCCGGTACTCGGACTGCCCGGCTCCGTCTTCCTGGAGGAGGCCGAGAAGGCCGGGCTGCGCACCGTCACCGAGGCTTTCGCCGACCGCGCCTACACGCCCGCCGGCATCCTGGTTCCCCGGACCGAGGCCGGTGCCGTGCTGCACGACCCGGATGTTGTGGCCGACCGAGTGGTCCAGCTCGTCACGAGCGGCAGGGTGCACGCCGTCGACGGCTCGCAGGTGTCGATCGCGGCGGAAACCGTGTGCGTGCACGGCGACACACCGGAGGCAGTCGCGATGGCAGCGGCCATCCGCGCCCGCCTCGATACCGAACAGATCCATGTGAAACCGTTCATCTGATGCGGATCCTCGGCATGGGCGACCGGGCGCTGCTGGTCGAGTACGACGGACTCGACGCGGCGGTCGCGCACTTCTGTGGACTCGAGGCGCACCGCCACCCCGCCGTCACCGATCTGGTTCCGGCGGCCCGCACGATCCTGGTGCGGTTCCGCGATGCGCGCCCCGACAGCATCGCGACCTGGGTGCGCTCGACCGCGCCGATCGCGGACGACGCGATGTCCGCGGCCGATCCAGTCGCGGTCCCCGTCTGCTACGACGGGCCCGACCTGGCCGAGGTCGGCGATCGCACCGGTCTCAGTGTCGACGGGGTGATCGCCGCCCACACCGAGCGGACCTGGACGGTGGCCTTCGTCGGTTTCAGCCCCGGCTTCGGCTATCTCGTCGGCGGCGAGGACACCGGCCTGCACGTCCCCCGCCGCTCGTCGCCCCGCACCGAGGTCCCCGCCGGCGCCGTCGGGTTGGCCGGCGAGTTCACGGGGATCTATCCGCGTTCGTCACCGGGTGGCTGGCAACTGATCGGAACCACCCCCGAACGGATGTGGGACGTGGACCGCGACCCGCCCGCACTGCTGCAGCCGGGTACCGCGGTCCGCTTCGTCGCGGTCTGATGTCACACCCGGGACTGCACCGCGGTCCGTAGTTCGTGCTTGCGGGTCTTGCCGGTCGCGGTCTTGGGCAGCGCCTCGACGACGATGACACGCTTCGGTACCTGGAAGCCCGCCAACTGCTGCCGCGCGTGGTCGAGGATCCGGGCCTCGAGTCCGTCCTCGCCGGTATCGGGTACCGGGACTACGGCCACACACACCGCCTCTCCCCACCGCTCGTCCGGCACCCCGATCACCGAACATTCCAGCACTCCGGGCACATTGGCGACGACGCGTTCGACCTCGAGCGACGAGACGTTCTCGCCGCCGGACTTGATGATGTCCTTGAGTCGGTCGGTGAACCACACGACGCCCTCCTCGTCGATATGGCCTATGTCGCCGCTGTGGAACCACCCGTGGGCGAATGCCTTCGTGTTCGCCTCCATGTTGTTCCAGTAGCCGCTGCACACGTGCGGTCCGCGGTAGACGATCTCGCCGGTCTCCCCGGACGCCAGCAGGGTTCCGTCGGCGTCCATGATCGCCACCTCTACCGTCGGTACCGGCGGCCCCCACGAGCCGGGCTTGGTGGTCCGATGTTCGGGCCACTGCAGCACCGTCGCCGGCACCACCTCGGTCTGCCCCGACCCGAGGATCACCGCCGCGTTCGGGAAGGCGGCGTCCACTCGGTCGAGGACCTCGGCCGGCATCTGCGCCATCGCGTAGATGCACAGTCGGACCGACTCGAGGTTCCTCGGAGCGGCGGCGTTCACGTCGACCAGCGCCTTCCACATGATCGGTAGCAGCATCGCGTGCGTGACATCGTGCTTCTCGATCGCGTCGAGTACCACGGCTGGATCGAACCGTCCCGGGAGAACGACCCGCCCGCCGGTCATGAGCATCGGGAGCACGAGGGTGTTGAGTCCAGTGGTGTGGAACAGCGGCAGCACGTTCAGCAGGGTCGACGGCGAGTTCCCCCACGAACTACCCTGCATYAGCGCGTTCGTCAGGCCGGCAACCATCACCGAGACATGGCTGGTGAGAACACCTTTCGGATGGGATGTGGTACCGGAAGTGTAGAGGCACTGGACCAGGTCCCGATCCTCGACGATCACCTCGAGGCGGCCGTCGGCACCGCGGTCGACCACTGTTTCCCAACGCTGGACGGCGCGGCCCGCGATCTCGTCGACCGCCGCATCGACGACCACCACCGTGCGCACCGAGTCGAGTCGGGGCAGCGCCGCTTCGAGCAGCGGAACGAACGCGGCGTCGGCCACGACGACGGCGGCGCCCGCGTCGCACAGGATCCATTCGATGTCCTCGGCCGTCAGTGCGATGCTCACGGGCATCGCGACCAGCGCCGACTTCGCGCACGCGAAATACGTGGCCAGGAGCTTCCAGCCGTCGGCCATCAGCATCGCCACCGGCTGCTGCCGTTCGATCCCGGCGTCGAGAAATGCGCGTCCCAGGGCCTCCGCGGCATCGTCGAGTTCGCGGTAGGTGACCGGCCGCCCACGATCGATGACCGCCTCACGGCTTCCGAGCACGCGCGCGACCCGCGTCAACGCATCCCCCACACATACCCGGGCTGCGAGATTCAACTCCAACGAATCGATACCGGACAGATTGGATTTCACTGACGCGACCTTTCTTCGGCAGAAGCGGACCCGAGCAAACCCACGAACAAACGACCCGATCCACGACACCGAACAGGGCGTGAGATAGATCACTTCCGATGGGCTGCGGGCCAGCATTTCACTCGACACCCGAGAAAGCAAGCACTCATGCTTGTTTATCTCCGGTGGCCGGACGGCGCGTCCGGGACCGGCCGTACCTGCCGAACCATCGGAACGCGGATGTGCGTTTCGGTGGATCGCAGCCTCCAGCCTCGACAAACTGTCCAGTCGAAAATCCTTGCGAGCACGGCACACTCAGAGCGTCCAGGCCCGACGACTCAGACTCCGCCGACCGAACAAGGTGTGTGATGACCATCAGCAAGGGATCGATGACGCTCCCCTCCGCTCCGAACGCCGACAACCGCCCCCGCATGAAACTGGTCGCTCCCCGCGACGCTCCCGACGCCCCCGACGCCCCCGACACCATGGACGCGATCGTGGTGTGGCCGGGCGCACGACCGCCGTTGTCCGACGTCGCGAGGGACTTCGAGTGCTTCGGCCTTCGCATCGAGGAACACGAACCGATCGCCGCCCCGCGGCCGAGCGGCGAGCATGCCCCCGCGGACCGATTCCGCTTCAGCAGCCCCGACCGGACGTGGGCGGTCGACGCCACCGCACTGCTCGTCGACGCGTTCGAGACCGCGACCGCCGACGGCCTCGAGATCGACCGGTTCTGCATGCTCACCCCCGTCGCCGGCCTCAGCTGGCGCGACGTCGTGCTGGTTCGCTGCATGGTCCGCTACCTCCAGCAGGTCGGTCTCGGGTTCTCCGACACCTACCTCGTCGACACCCTGTTGCGCCACAACGCCTTCACCCACAGTGTCGTGGCACTGTTCCACGCCCGGTTCGACCCTGCACTGGCCGATCGCGACCGCGGGGTCACCGAGTTGCGGACACGACTGGGCACGCTCGTCGAGGAGGCGGCGACCCTCGACGAGGACCGGATCCTGCGCGCGCTGACGGGTTTCGTCGGGGCGGTGCTGCGGACCAACTGGTACCAGCGCACCGCGGACGGCCGGGTGAAGGAGCACGCCTCGTTCAAGCTCGACCCGTCGCGGCTGACGCAGCCCGGTCGCATCGTTCCGCACCGCGAGATCTTCGTCCGCGGCGGTGGCGTCGAGGGTGTCCACGTCCGGGCCGGTGAGGTCGCCCGCGGTGGACTGCGCTGGTCGGACCGACCGGAGAGCTACCGCACCGAGGTGTTGGGGCTGATGACCACCCAGACCGTGAAGAACTCGCCGATCGTCCCGACCGGAGCCAAGGGGTCGTACGTGCTGCTCGGCGGCGTCGCACCCGCCGAGGGGTACGCCGCGTTCATCCGCGGGCTGATGGACGTCACGGACAACCTGGTGGACGGCCGCGTCGTCCCGCCCGCCGATACCGTCATGTACGACGACGCCGACCCCTACCTGGTGGTCGCGGCCGACAAGGGCACGGCCCGGTTCTCGGACGTCGCGAATGCGGTTGCCGCCGAGTACGACTTCTGGCTAGGTGACGCGTTCGCCTCCGGCGGCTCCCGCGGCTACGACCACAAGGCGATGGGCATCACCGCCCGGGGCGCCTGGCTGTCGGTCCGTCGGCACTTCGCCGAACTGGGTGTCGACACCCAGACGGACCCGGTCACCGTCGCGGGCATCGGCGACATGTCCGGCGACGTGTTCGGCAACGGGATGCTGCTCTCGCGCACACTGCGACTAATCGCGGCCTTCGACCACCGGCACATCTTCCTGGACCCCGATCCGGACCCGGGCGCCTCATTCGAGCAGCGCCGCACACTGTTCGAGACGCCGGGCTCGAGTTGGGACGACTACCCGCGCGACGCCATCTCCGAGGGCGGCGGCGTCTGGCCGAGATCCGCCAAGCAGGTACCGCTGTCGCCGGCCGTTCGGGCGCGACTCGGCATCGACGCCGACGCACTCGCGCCGGCCGAGCTGATCCGGGCGATCCTCCGAGCGCCRGTGGATCTGCTGTGGAACGGCGGGGTCGGAACATACGTCAAGTGTTCGACCGAAACCGATGGGGATGCAGCCGATCCCGCGAACGACACCGTCCGCGTCGATGCAGCCGACATGCGCTGCCGGGTGGTGGGTGAAGGAGGCAACCTCGGCTTCACCCAGCGGGCTCGGATCGAGTTCGCCGTCCACGGCGGCCGCATCAACGCGGACTTCATCGACAACGCCGCCGGCGTGGCCACTTCCGACCGGGAGGTGAATCTCAAGATCGCGCTGGACGGCGCCGTCGCGGMGGGTGAGGTGAGCGAGGACGAGCGCCACGCACTGCTGGCCGAGTGCACCGCCGACGTGGCGGGCGCTGTCCTCGACGACTGCGCGAGCCAGACACTGGCAATCAGCCTCGCCGAGTCGCAGGCCGTGTCGCTGCTCGGACGGCACGATCGCCTGATCGTCAACCTGGAGGCGGTCGGCGGGCTGGACAGAACCCGCGCGGTGCTGCCGAGCAAGCAGGAACTGCGGCTGCGCACCGAAGCCGGACTCGGCCTGACCCGACCCGAAATCGCTACGTTGCTGGCACATTCGAAGAACACCGTGCGCGACGACCTGCTCCGCTCCGAGGTCCCCGACGAACCGATCTTCGCCCACCTGCTCGTCGACTACTTCCCGCCGTCGTTCCGTGACCGGGTTCCCGGTCACATCCACGAGCACCGATTGCGCCGAGAGATCATCGCGACGCAGATCGCGGACCAGTTGATCAATCACGTCGGGCCGGGTCTGATCTACCGGCTCGAGGAGCGACTCGGGGTGAGCACACCCCAGGTCGCGCTGGCGTACGCGGTGGTGGCGGAGCTGTTCGAGGTGGACGCGATGTGGGCCCGCGCCACCTCTGTCGTCGACCCCGCCGACCGCGACGCGTGGGGTCCGCTGCACGCGGTGCAGGCGCTCATCGAGCGCGCGTGTTCGTGGCTGCTGCGCAACCGGCCCGTGCCTCTCGACCCGCAGTCGGAGGTACGGCGGTACCGCGAGGGCGTCCGTCAACTGCTCGCGAAGTCCCTGCCCGCGACCGTCGTCGACGGCACGATCGCCGGCACCTCGCTGCCGCTGCTCGCCGAGGCGCTCCCGTTCGCGGAGAGCTCTCTCGCACTGGGGGTTCCGATCGACCGGGTGGCAGACGCCTACCTGACGCTGGGAGACGACCTGGGCATCTTCCGTGTCGTCGATCGCCTGGAGCACTGGCCCCGGCGGGCGTACTGGGACACGCTCGCAACGGCGGCGCTGCGGGACGAGATCTCCGGGCGACTGCACGCACTGGCCGGCTCCGTCGCGACGCACGGATGCGACGGCGAGTCCCCCGGCGACCGGACGGCGCGGTGGCGCGCACAGCACGAGCCGGTGGTCGCCCGGCTGCGCCGGATCGTGGTCGAGGCCCAGGCCGACGGCGACATCGACCTGGCGCGGGCGTGCACGATCAGCGCGGAGCTCGCGACCGCGCTCGCCGCGGTAGCGCAGTAGTCCACTGCCCGCGTGGCGCCCGGAACCTCGGTCCGGGCGCTACGCCTGGGACGCGATGATCGCCAGGAGCAACTCCGCGCGCACCCGGGCGACGTCGAGTCGGCAGTCCAGCAGGGACTCGATCTTCGCGATCCGGCTCCGCAGGGTGTGCCGATGGACGCCCAGCACGTTTGCCGCCGACTCCCAGTGCCCGTTCGCCTCGAGGAACGCACGCAGCGAGGCGACCAGTTCGGTTCCGTGGTCACGATCGTGGTCGGCGAGCGGAGTGATCATCGTGTCGGCGACCGACCGCAGTACCTGACGGGTCGAGTCGAACGTGAGCAGCGCGCTGCCCGTCAGTGCCGAGAACTCGAGCGGTGCGGCGCCGGCTCCGGCCGCCGATGCCGCCAGCTGCGCCTGGTCGATCGCCTCCGCGAAGCGCTCGACGGGCAGCGGACCGCTCAGACCGATCCGCGCGGACCGGCGGACGGACTCCCCCGCGCCGGCGAGCAGTGTCCTCGCGAACGCGACGTCGTCGGTTCCGCGCAGCAGCACCGTCATTCGTCCCTCGGTCCGCCGCAGGAACAGCGGTCGACCCGCCTCGTTCATGGCCGAGGCGATCGAGGACGCGACCGCCTCGGCGTCCCCCGACGACGGGCAGACCCCGGCCAGGGCGCGGACGAAGCCACGGTCGTCCGCGGCCGGCGCGAGTTGTTCACGGGCCGGCTCCAGATCGATGTCCTCCGAGAGCAGCAGCCCGAGGATCTGACTGTTGAGCTGGTTCTGGGCAGCCCGCAGCCGCACCGGCTTCTCGAAGTCGAGCGCCAGCAACGAGTTGGCGTGGCCCAGCAGAACCTGGTCGACGGAGCCGAGCGGCTTGGGGCTCACCACCGCGAGACAGCCGTGGAGGCTGTTGCCCAGCCCGATCCGTTGAACGGTCATCGAGTGGCCCGAATGTGCTTGGGCGACAATGCTCGACGCAGCCTCCGACACCGAGTCGATCAGGTCGGACACCTCCGTCACCGTCTCACCGTCCACGTTCGTCGGATGGCGCTCGAGGAGCCGACCGCGGCGGTCGAAGAGCAGGGCCGTCGCATCGGTCGCCACGGCGAGCTCCCGCACGATGGCACGGGCGCCGCCCTGGACCACGGCCCGCGTCATCCGCGGCTGGGCGCGGGACGCTCGCAGGAGTGCGTCGTAACGCTGCTCGGCCAGGCAGTCCATGACCCGCTTCGTGACGGCCGCGAACGGAGTGGGCAGCGGCACCTCCAGCAGCGGCAGTCCGGTCTCGTCGGCCGCCGCGATCAGCGCCTCCGGGATCTCGGAGTGAGTCAGTCCCACCCCGAAGCCGACCGCCGCAACCCCGGCGTCGAACAGACGGCGCAGGTAGTCCCGGTAGCCGTCCACCGCGGACGGAGCCCCGAGCCCCGTCGTCAGCAGCAATTCGCCACCCGAGAGCCACGGCGACGGGTCCGACAGTTCGGTCGTGATCGCGAACTCGATGTCGCGGTCGAGTCCGGAAGCACCACCGCGCAGGCGCAGGGACAACTCCGGCTGCGCCAGCACCCACCGGACGGTCACGCTCATCTCAACTCCTGACCCGGCCCGAGTGCGGTCCGAAATGGTGAATCGTGGGCAGTCCCCCACTCCATTCTGGCAGGTGATCCGCGCTCCACGGCGACCCAGAATAGAACCAGTCAGATCTTCACGACAGGGGTCCTCCACGATATGAACACCACCACCATCGCTTACCGGCTTCCGCAGAAGCGCAACCTCGTCACCGAACTGCCCGGTCCGAACTCGCGAGCACTCACGGAGCGCCGCCGCGCCAGCGTCGCGGCAGGGGTCGGGTCCAGCGTCCCGGTCTACACCGCCGACGCCGACGGCGGTGTGATCGTCGACGTCGACGGAAACTCGCTCGTCGACCTGGGCTCGGGCATCGCGGTCACAAATGTCGGCGCGTCGAATCCCGCCGTCGTCGATGCCGTGCGCGACCAGGCCGGACGCTTCACCCACACGTGCTTCATGGTCACGCCCTACGAGGGATACGTGCAGGTTGCCGAGGAGCTTGCGGCGCTCACGCCGGGCGACCACGAGAAGCGCACCGTGCTGTTCAACTCCGGCGCCGAGGCCGTGGAGAACGCGATCAAGGTCGCGCGTCTGGCGACCGGGCGCACCGCCGTCGTCGCGTTCGACCACGCCTACCACGGCCGCACCAACCTGACGATGGCGCTGACCGCGAAGTCGATGCCGTACAAGGCACACTTCGGTCCGTTCGCCCCCGAGGTGTACCGGATGCCGATGTCGTACCCGTTCCGGGACGAGCGCGGACTGACGGGCCCGGAGGCGGCGCAGCGTGCGATCACCCAGATCGAGAAGCAGATCGGTGCTGATTCGCTCGCCGCGATCATCATCGAACCGATCCAGGGCGAGGGCGGGTTCATCGTTCCCGCAGAGGGATTCCTGCCGACGCTCGCCACGTGGGCGCGCGCCAACGGAGTCGTCTTCATCGCCGACGAGGTCCAGACCGGGTTCGCCCGCACGGGGTCGTGGTTCGCGTGCGACCACGAAGAGGTGGTGCCGGACATCATCACCATGGCCAAGGGCATCGCCGGCGGACTTCCGCTGTCCGCGATCACGGGCCGCGCCGAACTGCTCGACAAGGTGCACGCCGGCGGCCTCGGTGGCACCTACGGCGGCAACCCGATCGCGTGTGCCGCGGCGCTCGCGGCGATCGACACGATGCGCGAACTCGACCTTCCCGCGCGGGCCCGCCACATCGAGGAGGTCGTGACGACCCGCCTGCGGAAGCTGGCCGAGGAGATCCCCGCGATCGGCGAGGTCCGCGGCCGCGGCGCCATGCTGGCGATGGAGTTCGTGGTGCCGGGCACCACCGAGCCGGATGCCGAGTTGACGCGCAAGGTCGTCGCGTACGCGCTCGAACAGGGCGTCATCCTGCTGACCTGCGGCACGTACGGCAACGTGGTGCGCCTGCTGCCGCCGCTCGTCATCGGCGACGATCTGCTCACCGACGCGCTCGACGTGATCGAGGACGCCGTCCGCGCCTCGGTGTGATCACCGAACGTCATTGACGCTCACTCCACTTTGGACCTACCGGAAGCAGAACGATGATTGATGTCTCCACCCTCGTCTCCCGCGTCCCGACCGGGCTGTGGATCGACGGCGAGTCCACCGCGCCGGTCGGCGGCGGCACGTTCCCGGTGTTCGATCCGGCCACCGGTGAGGCACTGACGACGGTTGCCGATGCCGGCGCCGACGACGCCATCCGCGCACTCGACGTGGCGTGCCGCGTCCAGGCCGAGTGGGCGGCCACCTCCCCGCGCGAGCGATCCGTGATCCTCCGCCGGGCCTGGGAACTCGTCGTCGAGCGGACCGAGGAACTGGCACTGCTGATGACGGCCGAGATGGGAAAGGCCCTGCCGGAGAGCCGCAGTGAGGTCGCGTACGGGGCCGAGTTCCTGCGCTGGTTCAGCGAGGAGGCGGTTCGAATCCAGGGCCGCTCGACGCGATCGCCGGGCGGCGCCGGCCGAATCCTCGTCAACAAGGTGCCGGTGGGCCCCTGCCTGGCGATCACCCCGTGGAACTTCCCGCTCGCCATGGGCACCCGCAAGATCGGCCCCGCGCTCGCCGCGGGCTGCACGATGATCGTCAAGCCCGCCGCGGAGACGCCGCTGACGATGCTGGCGTTCGCGGAGATCCTCGCCGAAGCGGGTCTGCCGGCCGGTGTGGTCTCGGTGCTGCCGACGTCGGACGCCGCCGCGGTGTCCGGGCCGCTGCTCGCCGATCCCCGCCTGCGCAAGGTCACCTTCACCGGCTCCACCCCCGTGGGCCGCGTGCTCATCGAGCAGTCCGCCCGCAACGTCCTGCGCACGTCGATGGAGCTGGGCGGGAACGCGCCGTTCATCGTGTTCGACGACGCGGACCTGGACGCGGCGCTCGACGGGGCGATGGCCGCCAAGATGCGCAACGGCGGCGAGGCGTGCACCGCGGCGAACCGAATCATGGTGGCCAACTCGGTCCGTGAGGAGTTCACCGCGAGGCTCACCGAGCGGATCGCCGCACTGAAGCTCGGCCCCGGGCACGAGCCCGGCGTCGACGTCGGACCGCTCGTGAGCGCCAAGCAGCGCGCGAGCGTGGCGGCACTCGTCGACGAGGCGGTCGCGGCGGGCGCCCGGGTGCGCACCGGCGGCCGGACCGTCGACGGCCCCGGCTTCTTCTTCGAGCCGACCGTCCTCGACCAGGTGCCGACCGACTCGCGCATCGTCCGCGACGAGATCTTCGGTCCGGTCGCCGCGATCACCGGGTTCGACACCGAAGAGGAGGCGATCGCCGCGGCCAACGAAACCGAATACGGTCTCGCCGCATACATTTTCACGCAGAACCTCGACCGGGCCCTGCGGGTGGCCGACGCGCTCGAGTCGGGCATGGTGGGAGTCAACCGCGGCGTCGTCTCCGACGTCGCCGCACCGTTCGGCGGAGTCAAGCAGTCCGGGCTGGGCAGCGAGGGTGGCGTCGAAGGCATCGACGAGTACCTCGACACCAAGTACATCGGGTTCACGGCCTGACCCGACAACGCAACGAAGAAGGCCGGAGGCTCTGCCTCCGGCCTTCTTCGTTGTGTGCCCGGACTACATGAACAGAGTCGCGGCGCCGATGGCAGCTCCCACGAGGGCAGCGATCGCCGAGACGAGGCCGGCGACAGCGCCGATCTGACCGAGCTGAGTGGTGGACGAACCCATGGAATTACTCCTTCTGTCTTCGATCTTGTTCAGAACTTCCTGGGGCAGCCCGGCAGGCTGCCCTGCACCGATGTGCCGTGTCTGCCTTCCTCCTTCCACCGGATAGCCCGGGCGACAGGCCGATCCGCCCCTGGAGACGCCATGGACTCCAGGGGCGGATCGGCTGGATCACTGATCCGGTCGGATCACCGACCGGCGTGGTTGTCCGCGATATCGAACGCGGCGTCGAGGATCGCGAGCCCCTCGCGCACCTCGGTCTCGGTGACGGTGCACGGTGGTACCGCGTGGATCCGGTTGAAGTTGGCGAACGGCAGCAGTCCGCCGGACTTGCACGCCGCGATGACCTCGTTCATCGCCGGACTCGACCCGCCGTACGGTGCCAGCGGTTCCCTGGTGGCGCGGTCGGCGACCAGTTCGATCGCCCAGAACACACCGAGCCCGCGCACCTCACCGATCGACGGGTGCCGCTCCGCGAGTGCGCGCAGACCCGGGCCGAGGATCTCGGCGCCGATCCGGGCGGCGTTGTCGACGACGCCCTCGTCCTCCATCGCCTCGATCGTCGCGACGGCCGCTGCCGTCGCCAGCGGGTGACCCGAGTACGTCAGGCCGCCGGGGTACGCACGATCGGCGAACGTGGCGGCGATCTTCGCGCTGATCGCCACGCCACCGAGCGGGACGTACCCCGAGTTGACACCCTTGGCGAAGGTGATGAGGTCCGGCACCACGTCGAAATGATCGATGGCGAACCACTTTCCGGTCCGCCCGAATCCGGCCATCACCTCGTCCGCAATGAAGACGATCCCGTAGCGGTCACAGATCTCCCGGACCCCGGCCATGTAGCCCGGCGGCGGGACCATGATCCCGGCCGTGCCGGGGACCGACTCGAGGACGATCGCCGCGATCGTGTCGGGGCCCTCCAGTCGGACGACACGATCGAGGTGCTCGAGGGCGCGCTCGGTCTCCTGCGCCTCGTTCTCCGAGTGGAACGCCGACCGGTAGAGGAACGGGCCGTCGAAGTGCACGACACCGCTGTTGCCGTAGTCGTTGGGCCAGCGGCGGGGATCTCCGGTGAGGTTGATCGCGGTGTCGGTGCCGCCGTGGTACGAGCGGTACCGCGACAGCACCTTGTAGCGGCCTGTGTGCAGCCGCGCCATCCGCACCGCGTGCTCGTTCGCATCGGCGCCGCCGTTGGTGAAGAACACCTTGTCCAGGTCGCCGGGGGTGCGCTCGGCGATCAACCGGGCGGCCTCCGAACGCGCGTCGTTGACGTACTGCGGAGCGATGGTGCACAGCTTCGCAGCCTGGCGCTGCACCGCCTCGACCACCCGGGGGTGCTGATGCCCGATGTTGGTGTTGACCAACTGGGAGGAGAAGTCCAGCAGTCGGTTTCCGGCGCCGTCCCACACGTACGAGCCCTCGGCGGCGAGGATGGTCATCGGCGCGATCTGCGCCTGCGCGGACCACGAGTGGAAGACGTGCGCGCGGTCGAGCGCGTAGGCACGCTCGCCGTCGGCGCGCGCGGCGGACAGATCCTGGCCGGACGGAAGAACGACGGGGCCGTCGGTTGTCATCGTCATGTCGGGTGTCCCTTTCCGGCTCAGTTGTTCTGCGGGAAGCCGAGGTTGATGCCACCGTGGCTGGGGTCGAGCCAACGGGTGGTGACGACCTTGCCGCGAGTGAAGAAGTGGACGCCTTCGGCGCCGTGGGCGTGGGTGTCGCCGAACAGCGAACTCTTCCAGCCGCCGAAGCTGTAGTACGCCATCGGAACCGGGATCGGGACGTTGATGCCGACCATGCCGACCTCGACCTCGTTCTGGAAGCGGCGTGCCGCACCACCGTCGTTGGTGAAGATCGCGGTGCCGTTGCCGTACTGGTTCGAGTTCACCAGAGCGAGGGCCTCGTCGTAGGACTCGACGCGGACCACCGAGAGCACCGGGCCGAAGATCTCGTCGGTGTAGACGCTCATGTCGGGGGTGACGTGGTCGAGCAGCGTGGGGCCGAGCCAGAAGCCGTCCGCTCCCCCGTTCGCCTCGATGCCGCGACCGTCCACGACGACGGCCGCGCCGGCCGCTTCCCCGGCGTCGACGTACGACGCGACGCGGTCGCGGTGCGCCTTGGTCACCAGGGGACCCATGTCCACCGCACGGGTGCCGTCACCGGTCTGGAGGGCCCGCGTGCGCTCGGCGATCTTGCCGACCAACTCGTCGGCTACGTCACCGACCGCGACCATCACGGAGATGGCCATGCAGCGCTCACCAGCAGACCCGAAGCCGGCGTTCACCATCGCGTCCGCCGCCAGGTCGAGGTCGGCGTCGGGCAGCACGATCGCGTGGTTCTTCGCGCCGCCGAGCGCCTGCACCCGCTTGCCGTGCGCGGTGCCGGTGGCGTAGACGTACTGCGCGATCGGGGTCGAGCCGACGAACGAGATCGCCTTGATGTCCGGGGAGGTGAGCAGCTCGTCGACCGCGGTCTTGTCGCCCTGCAAGACGTTGAAGACACCGGCGGGCAGACCTGCCTCGGCCCACAGCTCGGCCATCCAGATCGATGCGGTCGGATCCTTCTCGGACGGCTTGAGGACCACCGTGTTGCCGGTCGCGACGGCGATCGGGAAGAACCACATCGGGACCATCGCCGGGAAGTTGAACGGGGAGATGATCGCGACCGGGCCCACCGGCTGACGGATCGACGCCACGTCCACCGACGTGGACGCGTTCTCGGTCATCCCACCCTTGAGAAGATGCGCAATGCCGCAGGCGAATTCGACGACCTCCTGGCCGCGAGTCACCTCACCCAGCGCGTCGGAGACCACCTTGCCGTGCTCGGCCGTGATGATCTCGGCGAGCTCGTGCTTGCGCTCGTTGAGCAGCTCCCGGAACCTGAACAGCACAGCGGTGCGCTTGGCGAGCGAACTGTCCCGCCACGCCGGGAACGCCGCCGACGCCGCCGCGATCACCGTGCGCGCGTCCGCCACACTCGCGAGCGCGACCCGGCCCGTCACGGCGCCGGTCGCCGGATTCGTGACCGGGGCGGTGTCGCCGCTCGTACCGGCGAAGCTCTTGCCGTCGGACCAGTGCGCGATCGTCCGTGCCGCGCCGTCGCTGTGGGTCATGAATGGAGTCCTGTCTGAGTGGATCGACACGCGCGATCACGCGTGCTGCTTCCACTGTCTGCGCTTCACCGCCTCCCGCAGGCCTGCACTCTGTAAGAGAATCCGACTTGCGCTTTACACTTCGTAAATGCAGCCGACGGTCCGCGACATTCTCGACCTCCCCGTCCTCCAGCGGGGCGAACCGGAGGTGGTCGGGGGCGGCTCCCTCGACCGCCGGGTCCGATGGGTACACGTCAGCGATCTGTACGACCTTTCGAACCTGCTCCAGGGCGGTGAACTGGTCCTCACCACGGGGCGCGCGCTCGTCGACGACCCCGTCGGTTACCTCGAAGGCCTGGCCGCCGCCAACGCGATCGGCCTGGTCGTCGAGCTCGGTCTGCACGTCGACGCAATCCCGCCGGAGGCCGCCGAGGCCGCCGACCGACTCGCTCTGCCCGTCGTCGCACTGCACCGGGAGGTCCGATTCGTCGAGGTCACCGAGGAGGTGCATCGCTCGATCGTGGCCGACCAGTACGCGGAGGTGGCCTTCGCCCGCAACACGCACGAGGCGTTCACCGACCTGAGCATGAAGCGGGCGTCGCCCGGCGAGATCGTCGATGCCGCCGCCGACATCCTCGATGCACCGGTTGTCCTCGAGGACCTCGCACGGCAGGTCCTCGCCTTCGCCGCGCAGGACGTCGAGACCGCGGAACTGCTGTCGGATTGGGAACGCCGGTCGCGACTGACGCCCGTCTCGCACGAGACCGAGGTCTGCGGTCCGGAATCCTGGATCACCACCCCGGTGGGCGCCCATCGCCAGGAGTGGGGCCGACTGGTCGCTCCCCGCCCGATCGGGAACGACGCACGCACCCGGATGACCCTCGAACGCGCGGCGCAGGCACTCGCACTCGGCCGGATGGTCGAACGCGAGGGCACCGCACTCGAGCAGCAGGCGCAGAGCGGCCTGGTCGATGAACTGCGCCGCGGTCGCATCCAGGACGAAGCCGAGGCCACCGCCCGCGCGCATGCCCTGGGGCTGCGCCCCGCGCTGACATATCTGCCCGTGACCATCCGCGTCAGTGAAACACCCAGCGCCGACCAGGTTTTCACACAGCGCCGGCGGGTTCGGATGCTCGACGCCATCCGTCACGCCGTGCGGACGTCACGGCTGACGGCGCTCACGACCAATCCCCGGACCGGATGGTTCGACCTCCTGGTCTCGCAACCCCCGAGCGGCTCCGGCCCCGACGCCCTGCACTCCTTGTGCACCGAGATCCACGCCGCGCTCGGCCGGATCGACGGCGTCGTGCGGTGCACCGTCGGCGTCGGCCCGGACTCGACGCGCCTGCTGGACGCGGCAGGGGGCCTCGCCGAGTCGGCGCACATCGCCGACGTCGCGCAGTCGCTGCCGCAGGACGGCAAGGTCTGTCACCGCTCCGCGGACATCCGACTACGCGGGCTGATCGCCCTGATCCGCACGGATCAGCGCGTGCAGGCCTTCGCCGAGGCCGAACTGCGCGGACTGCTCGAGCACCGCGCACGGCACGACGACGACCTGTTGGACGTGTTGCGCGCCTACCTCGAACTCGGCGGCAACAAGGCCGAACTCGCCAAGCGACTGCGGATTTCGCGCCCCACCCTGTACGCCAAGCTCGCGACCGTCGAACGACTCCTCGGCGTGGACCTCGACGACGCCGAGTCCCGAACGTCGCTGCACACCGCCGTACTGATCCTCGACAGTCATGCCAGCGCACCGACACGGGCCGCGCGCACCTCGCGCGACGCCTGAGACCCGGACACGGAGAAAGGCCCCCGGTACCCAAGCTTGGGTTCACGCGGTCGTCGCAACACTCTCGATGTGAGGGGTTGCGGCGACCGTGTCGTTTTCGGAGGACTGTGCTCGGTTCGGTGATCGGTTGGTGGGTTTGGTTGATTCCGGTGTGTCGGTGAAGGATGCCGCGGCGGCGTTGGGG
>NZ_JBFRDL010000037.1:0-50029 GCF_052113525.1 Rhodococcus sp. TAF43 | reverse complement strand
CAGTACCGCTGCCGACGCGACTGCGCCGGTGAGAAGTCGTGCAATCCTTGCCAACGAACACTCCTTCGGACGGTTGGAATCGGCGCGTGAAGCCGCGCCCGGCGGAGGATATCGACGCGATTGCCGACTTCGAGCGTTAATCGGAAATTTGGCCGAAGACGTCAGGATTCAGTGGGTTGTCCGAATCTGCATGCACTGCCGCCGAACTCACCGGTCGAGCCGGTACCGGTCGAGGGCTGCACTTCGGATCGCTACCGCCGAAGGAGGGAGCGGGCCGTCGCCGTCACGGTGCCGACGGCGAGGTTGCCCCAGCTGAAGCGGTCCCGCCAGAGCGCGATCCGGCCGTCGCGCAGCTCGAATGTCCCGCACACCCAGAACGTGGACCGCAGCGGCCCGATGTAGAGCGTGTCGGTGCGGTCGCTGAGCACGGTGTCGCCGTCGCTCGCGACGTGGTGCATCACGGCGTCGAATCGGCACGCCGGGCGATTCGCGAACGCGAGCGCCCGGGTCACCGCGGGCAGGCCGCGCAGCGTCGGCAGTGTCCGGTTCTGCCAGACGATGTCGTCCGTGAGGTGTGCGACGGCGYGGTCCACGTCCATGTCGGCGAGTGCCGAGAAGAAGTCCTCGACCACTCGGACGGCAGCGTCGCGGCGGTCGGCGTCCGATGTCGTGTTCATGGTGCACTCCTGGTGAAGGTGCCGAGGTGGTCGGTGTCGAAGGACTCGAGCACGACGGTGTTCCCGGTGAAGGTGGCCTTGGAGATCGATCCTTCCGGGGCGTCGAACTCGGAGAACTTCTCCTTGTACAGCGCCGTCCAGTCCTCCCGGATCTCGCCGAACTGCACCAGATCCGCGAATTCGGCGGTGAGAGTCTCCGGTACGCCGACCGGCGCCGCGTTGGTGAGGGCGGCGATCTCGACGTCGGCGGAGGGGATCGCGACGAAGTTCGTGGCGGCGCCCAGCGAGAAGGCCCCGGAGTGGCTGAGCGTGACCCGTCCGGCGGGGCTCGTGCCGACGTTGAACCCGAACCCGTAGAAGCCGGCGCGCGCGTCCGGGCCGGTGGGCGGCGACGAGACGCTCTGCGGGGAGATCGCCGGCAGCAGCGCCTCGGCGGGAATCAGTTGCCTCCCGTCGACCTGCCCGTCGGCCAGCAGCATCTTCAGCCACGCGGTGAGATCGGTGACCGACGAGCTGACGCCGCCGGCCGGGGACTGGGCGTCGGGCTCGCGCACCGCCTGCGCGGCGTACTTGCCGTCGACCTTCATGTGACCCACGGCCGCTGTGAGTCCGAAGTTGGTGTAGGCGTAGGAATCCCGGAACGGTTCGAGCGGCAGCAGTCGTCGTCGCTCGAGGCTGCGCGACGGCGTCGGCCACCGAGGCCTCGGACAGCGGAGGCGCCGCCGTATTCTCGTTCGGAGCGGAACTGCATGCGGTCGCCAGCACCGACACGACCGCGACCGCGAGTGCACCGCGACGGAATACGCGCATGGTGGGCCCTTCTCTCCAGTCGGATGGTAGGCCGGTGCGCCGTGCACCGCGGGGGAATCCGCGGGCCTCGGTCTACTCGGTGGGCTCCACCTTCGTCATGGCGAGTACATCGAGCCGCCGATCCAGTTCGGCCTCCGTCAGCCCGTCGCCGATCAGTCCGCGGTCGATCACCGTCTGGCGGATGGTCTTCTTCTCCCCGAGCGCCTGCTTGGCGACCGCGGCCGCCTCCTCGTAGCCGATCGCCGAGTTGAGTGGGGTGACGATCGACGGCGACGACTCCGCGAGAGTGCGCAGGTGCTCCTCGTTCGCCTCCAATCCGACGATGCAGCGGTCGGCGAACAGCCGGGAGACGTTGGCCAGCAGCCGGAACGACTCGAGCAGGTTGCGGGCCATCACCGGGATGTAGACGTTGAGCTCGAACGCGCCCGCGGCGCCGCCCCACGCGACGGTGGCGTCGTTGCCGACGACCTGGGCCGCGACCTGTGTGACCGCCTCGGGCAGAACGGGATTGACCTTGCCGGGCATGATCGAACTGCCGGGCTGCAGGTCGGGCAGCCGGATCTCGCCGAGACCGGTGAGCGGCCCCGACCCCATCCAGCGGATGTCGTTGGCGATCTTCGTCAGGGACACCGCGACGGTGCGCAGCGCGCCGGACGCCTCGACCAGGCCGTCGCGGGCGGCCTGCGCCTCGAAACTGTTGCGGGCCGGGGTCAGGGCGTCCAGCCCGGTGCTGCGGACGAGTTCGGCGACGACGAGCGGGCCGAACCTGTCGGGCGCATTGAGCCCGGTGCCGACGGCGGTGCCGCCGATGGGCAGTTCACCCAGGCGGGGGAGCGTCGCGAGCACTCGCTCGATTCCTGCCTCGATCTGGTGGGCATAGCCACCGAACTCCTGACCCAGGGTGACCGGGACGGCGTCCATCAGATGCGTACGGCCGGACTTGACCACCGTCTTCCACTGGGTGGCCTTGTCGAACAGGGCGAGCCGCAGGTGATCCAGCGCGGGCACGAGGTCCTTGGCGGCGGCCTCGGTGGCGGCGACGTGCGTGGCGGTGGGGAAGGTGTCGTTGGACGACTGCGACATGTTGACGTCGTCGTTGGGGTGCACGGTCACGCCGGCGTTCGCGGCGAGGCTCGCGATGACCTCGTTGGCGTTCATGTTGGAGCTGGTGCCCGAGCCGGTCTGGAACACGTCGATCGGGAACTGGTCGTCATGGCGACCGTCGGCGATCTCGGCGGCAGCGGCGATGATCGCGTCCGCCTTCTGCGGTTCGAGTAGCCCGAGATCCTTGTTGACCTGTGCGCAGGCGGCCTTGAGGAGACCCATCGCGCGGATCTGTGCGCGTTCGAGGCCGCGGCCGGAGATCGGGAAGTTCTCGACGGCCCGCTGCGTCTGCGCGCGCCACAGCGCGTCGACCGGGACGCGGACCTCGCCCATCGTGTCGTGCTCGATGCGGAACTGGGGATCGGTGCTGTCGGTCATGGACCCAGCTTGCCACCGCCACAACGGCCGAAGGGTCCCTTCGTGCGCTCGCAGCGCACGAAGGGACCCTTCAGCTGGTGTATTGCAGGAGAACCCGTCAGAACGACGGCGGGATGGCTCCGTCGACACCCTGGAAATCGATGGCCGAGTACTCGCTCAGCTTCTCGAGGCGGTGGTAGGCGTCGATCATGCGGACCGTGCCCGACTTCGAGCGCATGACGATCGACTGGGTCGACGCGCCGCCGCCGTAGTAGCGGACGCCGCGCAGCAGATCACCGTCGGTGACACCGGTCGCGCAGAAGAAGACGTTCTCGCCGGAGACGAGGTCCTCGGTGACGAGCACGCGGTCCAGGTCGTGGCCGGCGTCGATCGCCTTCTGACGCTCCTCGTCGTCCTTCGGGGCCAGCTTGCCCTGCAGGACACCGCCCATGCACCGCATTGCGGCCGCGGCGATGATGCCCTCCGGGGTGCCGCCGATGCCGACGAGCATGTCTGTGCCGGACTCGGGGCGGGCCGCGGCGATGGCGCCGGCGACATCGCCGTCGGAGATCAGGCGGATGCGCGCACCGGTGTCGCGGACCGACTGGATCAGCTCGGCGTGGCGCGGACGATCCAGGATGCACACCGTGACGTCGGAGACCGACGCCTTCTTGATCTTGGCGACGCGCTTGATGTTCTCGGCGATCGGATCGCTGATGTCGATGACGTCGGCGGCCTCGGGGCCGACCGCGATCTTCTCCATGTAGAACACGGCGGACGGGTCGAACATCGCGCCGCGCTCGGCGACCGCGAGCACGGAGATCGCGTTCGGCATGCCCTTCGACATCAGCGTCGTGCCGTCGACCGGGTCGACCGCGAAGTCGCAGTCCGGGCCGTCACCGTTGCCGACGTGCTCGCCGTTGTACAGCATCGGCGCTTCGTCCTTCTCGCCCTCACCGATGACGACGACGCCGTTCATCGAGACGGAGGAGACGAGTTCACGCATCGCGTCGACGGCGGCGCCGTCGCCACCCTCCTTGTCGCCACGTCCGACCCACCGGCCGGCTGCCAGGGCGCCCGCCTCGGTGACGCGCACCAACTCGAGTGCGAGGTTGCGGTCGGGGGCCTCGCGGCGACTCGATGGGGTGCTGGCCGTCATGGGCAGTGCCTCCTGCTGCAGTCACGGTCGGCGCGATGTGGTGGCCGACACGATGGGACGGCCGACCGCAGTGCGGCCGTGCCGTCGATTCGGTGGACGAATCTCGAGATGATTCTTTCAGAACCCCCACGATGAGTGGGCTGCTGGGCCACCTCGACGGCGGAACAGGAATACTGGACACCGTGCCAGAGAAGAAGCCCCGCATTCTGCAGAACGGCCACGACATGGCGTGGTCGCTCATCCCGCTCGTCCTGGCGTGTCTGCTGATCGCGGCAATCGCGAGCCAGTGCTCGTTCAGCCCGGGTGGCCCCAAGCCGGGTCCGATCCCCAGCTTCGACGCCGACGCCGCGTTCAAGTACGACTCCCGCGAGCTCGGGTTCCCGATCCGGCAGCCGGAGATCCCCGAGGGCTGGACCCCGAACTCGGGCAGCCGGAGCATCGTCTCCGGTGACGGTGGCGGCGACTCGAACAACATCGGGTTCATCACCGAGGTCGGCCGCTACATCCAGCTGACCCAGAGTGATGCCACCGTCGAGGCACTGGTCCCGTTCATCGCCGGGGAGCCGCGCATCCAGACCGGCACCGAGCAGATCGGCGGCCGCACGTGGGACGTGTTCGACGACGGTGACTCCGAGGCGATCTGGATCTCCGACTTCGGAGACGCCCGCGTGCTTGTCACCGGGCCGGCCCCGGCGGAAGACTTCACACAGCTCGCGACCGCGATCAGCGGCGTCGAGCCGTTGCAGCGCTAGGACCGCGGCTCGCGGCAGACACCGCTGTCGGCTAGTCGTCGTCGGTCGCGTCTGCCGCGTTGTCGGAGTGGGCGAGCGCGTCCTCGACCCGCTTGCGGGCACCGGCGAGATGCTCCTCGCAGCGCTTCGCCAGCGCCTCGCCGCGCTCCCACAGCGCCAGCGATTCGTCCAGGTCGAGGCCACCCAGCTCGAGGGTCTTCACGACGACGACCAGTTCGTCCCGGGCCGCCTCGTAGCCGAGTTCGGCGACATCAGAGTTGCTCATGGTTGCTCAGGACTCTCTTCCCATCACGGCGGCACGGACGGCGCCGTCTGCCAATCTGACTCGAATCTGCGTTCCCGGCGGCGCGTCGTCCACCGACCGCAGCACCTCGGGTTCGGCGTCCCCCAACACCCGCTGGACCACCGCGTAGCCCCGCGCGAGGGTCGCGGCCGGCCCGAGGGTCGTCAGTCGGGCCTGGAGATGTTCGACGGTGGTCGACTCGGTGGCGATCGCGCGCGTCACGTCCCGGCGCGCGGCGTCACGCAACCGTTCGACTTCCTCGGCCCGACGGTCGACGGCCTGCAGCGGGTCGGCGAGTACCGGGCGGCTGCGGAGTTGCGCGACCAGATGAGACTCGCGCTGCACCCAGTTCCGCAGTGCGGCGGCGCTCCGCTGCCGCAGATCGGACACCAGTGCCTGCTCGGCGACGGCGTCCGGCACGACCCGCTTGGCGGCGTCGGTGGGCGTGGCCGCCCGCAGATCGGCGACGTGGTCACTGAGCGGGCTGTCCGGTTCGTGGCCGATCGCGCTCACCACCGGGGTGGTGCACTTGACGATCGCGCGGCACAGCGTCTCGTCCGAGAACGGCAGCAGATCCTCGACGCTGCCGCCGCCGCGGGCGAGGATGATCACGTCCACGCGTGGGTCGCGGTCCAGTTCCTCGAGCGCTTCGATGATCTGCGGCACCGCGGTGGGGCCCTGCACGGCGGTGTTGCGAACCTCGAACCGCACGGCCGGCCAGCGGCGCTCGGCAACGCTGAGCACGTCCCGTTCGGCAGCGCTGGCCCGTCCGGTTACGAGGCCGATCGTGCCGGGCAGGAACGGCAGCGGACGCTTGAGCCGCGGGTCGAACAGGCCCTCTGCGGCCAGCAGCGCGCGCAGCCGCTCGATCCGGGCCAGCAGTTCGCCGATGCCGACCGCGCGGATCTCCGTCACCCGCAGCGAGACGCTGCCGCGGCCGGTGTAGAACGACAGCTTGCCGAACATCACCACCCGGCTGCCCTCGGTGAGTGGTACGGGGGCGTCCCGCAGCAGTTGCGGCGAGCACGTCACCGACAACGACATGTCGACCGACGGATCGCGCAGGACGAGAAACGCGGTCCGTGTCCCCGGCCTGGCGTTGATCTGGGTGATCTGACCTTCGACCCACACACTGCCGAGTCGATCGATCCACTGCGCGACCTTGGTGGAGACGGTCCGGACCGGCCAGGGCTGTTCGGCCGTGCTGGGCGACGGGCCGCTGGCGGCGGAGGCGGGGCGCGCGGAAGTCACTTGGCTTTGGCGGAGGTGATGCGGTTGGCGAGCATGGTCTGGAACGGCGCCCGGGCCGCGGTGCGCTCCTCGTACTCGAGCAGCGTCGTCAGATCCTCCACCGACAGCGACCGCAGGCGAGAGCGCAGTTGGGCGAGCGTCAGCGCCGCGTAGTCGAGTTCCTCGGCGATCTCCGGAACCGGGATCTCGTCGGAATCGTCGGTCGTCTTCTCCGGGGTCGTCTTCGCGGTGGGGGCCGCCGGGTTCGACGCCGGTTCCCCCGCGTCGCCGTTGTCGGCGGGCGTCATCGAGTACAGCGCGAACCTGCCCGGTGCCGCGGGCCGGTCGTCGTCGACATCGACTTCACCGTCGGTGTCGAAGTCGGAGGTGTGGTCCTCGTCGAACACCGCCCACGACGGTTCCTCCTCGGCTCGGTTGAGCAGGCAGAACGCCTGGTCGCCCTTGATCGCGAGCGCAGTCATGGACTGCTGCATCCGCATCGTCGTCTGCAGGACCTGGCTGACCGCGGTCATCGGCAGTGTCACGGCCGTGGACGGCAGCTTGAGCGCCTCTTCGTAGGCCGTGATGGCCATTCCGGCGGCGACGCGCGCCACGAACGGGGGACGGATCATGCAAACAGCCTGCCTCACGATGGCGCTATTTGGTAGCTGACGGGACCGAACGTCGGCGAGTGGCCGTGTGCTGCGGGGGTGGGCGACGACCTGCCCCGTAGGCTGGGGTCATGTCTTCGGCAGTTCCTCTCAATCTGGGTATCGCACGATCTGCGGGTTCCGACGCGGCCGGTGCGGGCAAGCGGATCCTTCTCGCCGAGCCGCGTGGCTACTGCGCGGGCGTCGACCGCGCGGTCGAGACGGTCGAGAAGGCACTCGAGAAGCACGGTGCTCCGATCTACGTGCGCAAGGAGATCGTGCACAACCGGCACGTCGTGGACACGCTCGCGGAGCGGGGCGTCGTCTTCGTCGACGAGACCGACGAGGTGCCCGAGAACTCGGTACTCGTGTTCTCCGCACACGGGGTGTCCCCGGCCGTGCATGCGGCGGCCGCGGAGCGCAGCCTGCACACCATCGACGCGACGTGCCCGCTGGTGACCAAGGTGCACCAGGAGGCCAAGCGGTTCGCCCGCGACGACTACGACATCCTGCTGATCGGCCACGAGGGTCACGAGGAGGTCGAGGGCACCGCCGGTGAGGCACCCGAGCACGTGCAGATCGTCGACGGTCCCGACTCGGTGGACTCGATCACGGTTCGCGACGAGGACAAGGTGATCTGGCTGTCGCAGACGACGCTGTCGGTCGACGAGACCATGGAGACCGTCGAGCGCCTGCGGCAGAAGTTCCCGAAGCTGCAGGATCCGCCGAGCGACGACATCTGCTACGCCACCCAGAACCGTCAGGTCGCGGTCAAGGCGATGGCCCCCGAATGCGATCTGGTGATCGTCGTCGGCTCGCGGAACTCGTCGAACTCGGTGCGCCTGGTCGAGGTCGCGCTCGGTGCGGGCGCCCGGGCCGCGTATCTGGTGGATTACGCCCGTGAGGTGGACCTCGCGTGGCTCGACGGGGTCCGCACGGTCGGCATCACGTCGGGTGCCTCGGTACCGGAGATCCTGGTCCGAGGCGTCATCGACCTGCTCGCCGAGCACGGTTTCGACGACGTACAGCCGGTGACCACCGCCAACGAGACGCTCGTGTTCGCGTTGCCGCGTGAGCTGCGGGCCGCCCGCGCATAGCGGCCACCCAACGAACGAAGACCGCCCCGGGACGAGGTTTCGTCCCGGGGCGGTCTTTCGGTTTCGGCTACTGATCGATCGGGGGTTCGCGGCGCTGGCGGTAGCGGACCTGCGGCATCGGGTGCGCGGGGGCATCTGCCACCGGGCGGGCCGTGCGGACCGGGATCGGATCGCGATCGAGGGGCTCGCGGTTCCTGGCGATCGGCTCGTCGTACACGTTGTCGCGACGCGCGTTCTCCCTGCGTGCCGTGTCGCGATAGACCGGCTCCCGGCGGATCGGCTCGTGACGAATCGGCTCGCGGGGAACGGGGTCGTGATACCCCTCGCGTCCGCGACGCTGGTCGGGGCCCGCGTAGGTGCTGCTGTACGACGGCGCATGCGCCGTGGCTGGGTCGTGGGACGGGCGCGAGACGCGAGGATCACGGATGGGCTCGCGGTCGGGCTCACGGGCATCACGGCGGGGGCGCGAACGGCGGGCGGCGGGGGCCTGCTCGTCGCGGCGATCCGTGCGCGCCTCGGTGCGGGCGGGACGGGCGGACGTCCGCCGACCACGGGAACGAGCGGGTGCACTCTTGCTCTGCTGGACGAGGAACGTCCGGGCGCCGGCGATCAGCGCCACCACGACAGTGGCGGCCAGCATCAACGGGAAGCGGTTGACCAGCGGAATCGCGACGTTGAACGCGAGGTCCTTGAGTCCGGTGCCGGCATTGTCGGTGAGCACCTGCTGACCGATCGGCACCGCGACGAACAGGAGCAGCGGCGGCTGCACGACCGCGGTGAACAATCCTCGCTGGCGGACGGCGAGGACCGCCAGCACACACCCGAGGAAGTACATCGTCGAGAAGGTCGAGGTCAGCTCGTTGCCCGACATACCGTCGAATGCGAAGCCGAGGAAGGTCAACCCAGCGGCGACTGCGACAGCTCCCCAGGCGGGTATGCCGGGAATGGTGGGGAGGGCCGATCTCTGGTCGAGCGGCACCCCGGATCTAGCACGTTGGGTTGCGGACACACTTCGACAGTAGTCGCTAACGGTCGGGTTGATTCGTTGGCGGGACCGTCGGAAGCCGAGAAATCGGCCGATGCGAAGGCTGCCGGCCGGCACTCGAGCATCCTCGTGACACAGCCGAGACTGCCACGTCCACATCGGCGTGGTGTCGGCGGTGTGCTCTACCGTCTTGCGGCATGAGGATCCTGCACACGTCCGACTGGCACATCGGTCGCACGTTCCACGGCGTCGACCTGCTCGACGACCAGGCGCGGGTGCTCGATGCGATCGCGGAGACGGTCACCGCGCGCGATGTCGACGTCGTGGTCGTCCCCGGTGACGTGTACGACCGTTCGATCCCGAGTGCGGACGCGGTCACGGTCTGCAACCGGGGCTTCGAGGCGATCCGGGCAGCCGGCGCGGTGATTGTCGCCACATCGGGTAATCACGACTCGCCGGTGCGCCTCGGCGCGGGTGCGGCGTTCGCGGCGGCCGGTGGCCTGCACCTCCTGACCCGGGTGGGGGAGTTGGATACCCCGGTGCTGCTCGACGACGAGCACGGCCCGGTCGCGTTCTACGGCATCCCCTACCTCGAGCCCGAGATCACACGAGTGGAACTCGACGCGCCCCACGCGCGTTCGCACGCCGACATCCTCGACGTCGCGATGGCCCGCGTCCGCGCGGATCTCGATACGCGCAGAGCGGATGCGTCGGGGCTGCGCTCGGTGCTGCTCGCCCACGCCTTCGTCGTCGGCGGCGAGGCGACCGGCTCGGAGCGCTCGATCTCGGTCGGTGGCGTCGAGACGGTGTCGGCGTCCGCGTTCGACGGTGTCGACTATGTCGCACTCGGGCACCTGCACTCGCCGCAGACGCTGGCCGAGCACGTCCGCTACAGCGGCTCGCCGCTGCCGTACTCGTTCGGGGAGCGCTCGCACCGCAAGTCGGTGTGGTTGGTCGACGTCGACGCGGACGGGCTCGCCGCGGTGGAGCGGATCGATCTGCCGGTCGTGCGGGGGCTCAGCCAGCTCGTCGGAACGCTCGACGAACTGCTCAGTGACGCGGCGTTCGCATCCGCGGAGGAGCACTACGTCTCCGCGGTGCTCACCGATCCGCTCCGGCCGGTCGACGCGATGCGCGCCCTGCAGACCCGGTTCCCGTATGCCGTGCACATGGAATGGCAACGCCCCGAAGGAAATCCGGAGCTCAAGTACCGTGACCGGGTGCGCGGGCGCTCGGACCTGGAGGTGGCGCAGAGCTTCGTCTCCGATGTCCGTAGCGGCGCGACGGTGGGGGAGGTGCGCCTGCTCGAGCAGGCGCTGCGCAGTTCCACTGCGCCGGAGGAGTCGGTGTCCGGCGGCGCCCCGCGCGCCGACGCGATGGAGGTCTCGGCGTGAGGCTGCACAACCTGGAGGTGAGCGCGTTCGGGCCGTTCGCCCGGACCGTCGAGGTCGACTTCGACGAGCTCGGCTCGGACGGACTGTTCCTGCTGCACGGCCAGACCGGCGCGGGCAAGACGACGATCCTCGACGCGGTGGCGTTCGCGCTGTACGGCACGGTGCCCGGCGCCCGCAAGGACGGCAAGCGACTGCTGTCGGACCATGCGCCGGAGGGCTCGGTGCCGACCGTCCGGCTCGAGGCGACCATCGGGGGACGCCGGCTGCGCCTCACCCGCTCGCCCGAGTACCAGCGAGCCAAGAAGCGCGGCGCGGGAACCATCACGGAGAACGCGAAGGCGACGCTCGAGTGGTTGGACGGCAACGGCGAGAACCTGTCCCGGATCCCCGACATCGCGCGGGAGGTCGAGCGGCTGCTGGGGATGACCTCGGATCAGTTCTTCCAGGTGGTGCTGCTGCCCCAGGGGGAGTTCGCGAAGTTCCTGCGGGCCGACAACGAGGACCGCGGCAAGCTGCTCGAGAAACTGTTCGACACCATTCGGTTCAAGTCCGTCGAGCAGTGGTTCGTGGACCGGCGGCGGGCCAGCGCGGCCCGGGTCGAGGAGCATCGCAAGCAGGTGGACCTGCTGCTGGCGCGGGTCTCGACCGCCGCGGGCATCGAGGTGGGCACCGAAGGCGACCCACTGAGCTGGTCGAGGAAACTGCTGGAGCAGGCCGCCGAGACGGTCGACCTGGCGTCGGTGGAACTCGCACGTACCCGCACGGTCGAGGAGAAGGCGCGCGCTGCCGCCGCCGAGTCACGTCGCGTGCACGACCTCCAGCTTCGACGGGCCCGCGCGAATGCCGAACTGGCGCAGCTCGAGTCGGGTGCAGCCGAGCGTGACGAACTCGCCGCCGAGGTCGACCGCGCACGTCGCGCCGCCGCCGTTGGTGCCGTCGCCGCGGATGCCGAGTCCGCCGCGCGGGACGCCGAGACCGCGGTCTCGCGCGCCCGTGCCTTCGCCGACGGCCTGAGCGCATCCGCGGACGGTGCCGGTCTGGTCGCCCCGCTGTCGTGGCCGCAGACCGAGACGGACCGGGACACGATCCGGGCGCAGGCGCGGGCCTGGACCGCGGAGGTGGTCCGCCTGGACGCCCTGCTCGCGGAGGCCCGGACCGCCGATCAGCTCGGTCGCGATCTGGAGGCGATGCGTGGCCGCGGCGTCGAGCTGTCCCGCCGCGCGCAGGAGCTGGCGAGCGCCCGCGTGCAGTGGCCGGAGGAACTGCGCGCGGCGGAGGAGGCGGTGCGGTCCGCCGAGCATGCGCAGGCGGCACTGCCGGCCCTGGAGGAGACCTGCGCCCGCGCCGCGGACGCCGCGGCCGCGGCGACCGAGTTGATGTCGACCCGCGCCTCCCTGGGCGAACGACGCCAGGGCGCCGCGAACGCCAGGACCCGCCACCAGGACGCTCGGGACCGATTGCTCGACCTGCGGGAGCGGCGCATCGCCGGCATGGCTGCCGAGCTCGCCGCGGAACTGGTCGACGGCGACAAGTGTGCGGTCTGCGGCTCGGTCGAGCATCCCGAGCCCGCGCGTCCCGGCGACTCCACCGTCACCAAGACCGACGAGGACGCCGCACGGGTCGCCGAACAGAAGGCCGCCGCCGCGTTCGAGGCGGAGACCGAGCGGGTCACCCAGCTCGAACGGACCGCGGATCTGCTGATCCAGCGTGGCGGCGACGGGGACCGTGACGCGCTGCGGCAGGCGCATGCTGTCGCGACCGCCGACGTCGAGCGCGCGCGGGACGCAGCGGCCAGGCTCGCGCGGGCGACCGGTGCGGTAGACGAACTGCGTTCCCGCGGTGTGCAGTTGGAAGAACAGTCGCGCGCGGTGGACAACGAGCGCACCGCGCTCGAGACGCGCATCGAGTCCGCCGACGAACAGGTCCGCCGGATGCGCGACCGGATGGTGGAGGCTGCCGGGACCGATCGGAGCGTGCCGGCCCGGCGGGAGCGGTTTGATGTCCTCGCGACCTGGGCCGCCGAATTGCTCGACGCCCGCGATCGCGCCGCCACGCTCGACACCGCCGCACGTGAACTGTCGGACCGGGCACAAACGGCAGCGGCCGACGCCGGCTTCGCCTCGCTGGCCGAGGCGCTTGCGGCGGTGCGGCCCGCGGCGCGGATCGAGCAGATCGATGCGGTCCTGACCGCGGCCCGGGACCGGCTCGTCGCCGCCAACGCGGTGCTGTCCGAACCCGACGTCCAGGCGATCGCGGCCCTCGACCCGGTGGACCCGTCGGTGCCGGAAGCGACGGCGCTCGAGGCCGCGACGGCGGTGGAGGTTGCCGCCACGGTGGTGGCCGAGGCGGAGACCCGCCGCACCAACGTCGAGCGGTTGACGACCCAACTCGCGGCCGCGATGAAGGGCCTGGGGCCGGTGCTGGCGCAGCACGACGAGCTGGCCGGACTGGCCGACGTCGTCGAGGGGCGCGGCCAGAACTCGCGCAAGATGTCGCTGCGGTCGTACGTCCTGGCCTCTCGGCTCGAGGAGGTCGCGGTGTCGGCGTCGGTGCGGCTGCGCCGGATGTCGGCCGGACGCTACGAGTTCGTGCACTCCGACGAGGCCGGTTCGCGTGGCCGCCGCGGCGGGCTGGGCCTGGACATCCGTGACGACTACACCGGCGTCGTCCGCTCGGCGAAGACGCTCTCGGGTGGCGAGTCGTTCCTCGCGTCGCTGTCGCTGGCACTCGGTCTCGCCGACGTCGTGGCCGCCGAGTCCGGCGGTGTGGTGCTCGACACGATGTTCATCGACGAGGGCTTCGGCACCCTCGACGCCGACACCCTCGACCTGGTGATGGGTGTGCTCGACGAACTACGCGAGGGCGGCCGCGTGGTCGGCATCGTCAGCCACGTGGACGAGATGCGGCAGCGGATCCCGAGCCGGCTGCACGTGGTGCGGGGCCGGACCGGGTCCACCGTCGAGATGATCGCCGGCTAACTCTGCGCGGACTCCGCTGTCGGCCCCGAGGAGTTCCCGCTCGGGAGTGCCGGTTGGAGCGGGCTCGGTTCCTCCGGCGCCGGCTCCGGGTTCGCGGTGGCGGTGCCGTCGGCGGTCGCCTCGGCGGCGTCGAGCAGCGCGTCGTCCTCGAGGCGGTGGTCGATCTGCTCACCGAGGTACCGGATGACCACCGCGCCGACGGCCGCGACGGGCACGGCGAGGAATGCGCCGACGATGCCGAACAGCGAGCTGCCGGCCGCGACCGCCAGCAGCACGATCACGGCGTGCAGCTTCATGCTCTTGCTCTGCAGCACCGGCTGCAGCACGTTCCCCTCGATCTGCTGGACCGCGATGATGATGGCGAGCACGATCAGCGCGGTGGTCACGCCGTTGGCCACGAGCGCGACCAGGACGGCGAGTGCGCCGGCGACGAAGGCACCGACGATCGGGATGAAGCCGCCGATGAACGTGAGGATCGCGAGAACCGGGGCGAGCGGCACACCGAGGATCAGCAGTCCCGCGCCGATGAAGACGGCGTCGATGAGGCTCACGAGGGCCTGGGTGCGGATGAAGCCGCCGAGGGTGTCCCACATCCGGCCGAGGACTTCTTCGAGATGCCGTCCCGCCCGGCCACCGCCCACGCTGTGCAGCCACGGGATGAATCGCGGGCCGTCCTTGACGAAGAAGAACGCCAGCACCAGGACCAGGCCGAGCGTGACGATCATCGATCCGGCGGTGGTGACGCCGCTGAACACGCCCGAGGCGATCGCGGTGCCGCTCTCTTGCACCTTGGCCGTGATGGCGTGGACCGCGGTGTCGATCTGCTCGTCCTGCAGGTTGATCGGCGGACCCTTGAGCCAGTCCTGAACCTGCTGGATGCCCTGGGTCGCCTTGTTCGCGAGTTCCGGGGCCTGGTCTACCACCGACGGCACGACCAGAGCCACGACGCCGCCGAAGAGGCCGAAGAAGACGAGCAGCGTGATCGCTGCCGCGCCGGCCGGGGGCACGCCGCGCTTGGTGAGGGCACGGGTGGGCGGCCACAGCACGGTGCAGACGACGATCGCGAGCAGCACGGGCAGGACGATCACCCACAGCTTCTGCAGGATCCAGCCCAGCACCAGCGCTCCGACGGCGATCGCGGCGATGCACAGCGACCACTTCGCCAGCCACAATCCGCCGGCCCCGATCACCTCGCCACGATCACGCATGCGCGGGCGCGCGGTGGGCTGGGCGGTCTTCTTGGCGCTCACAGGTCGAGGGTCCTTCCGGCGGACGGTGATGGTCGACGTTGAATCTACGCATTTCTCCCGGAGTGGGCTCGAGTAATCGATCCGGTCACGACGCGGTGAAACCCGGAGTTCGCCGCCGGAACCGTCCGTAGGATCCGGCGCATGGGGAGAATCTGGAAAACCACGGGCAAGACCACAGCCACGATTGTCGCCGCAACCACAGCCGTGTTCGTGATCACCGCGTGCAGCAACGACGGCGGCACATCCCAGGAAACCAAGGAGAAGATCAGCTCCGCCGCCACGTCGGAGCCTGGACCGGGCGAGGCGCTGCGCTCGAGCATCGAGTCGACCGCGTCGAGCGCGGTATCGGGCATCAGCGGTGCCTGGGACCAGGCGAAGCTGACCGCGTTCACCGCCACGTTCCGGACGGCCTACCCGAACCTGTCGAGCGACCGCGACGACGAGTCGATCGAGTCGATCGTCAAGGAGACGTGTACGGCCATCGACTCGGGCGCGAGCGACCAGGATCTGGTGGCGAAGGTCACCGAGGTCGCGACCAACGACGGCACCGTCCCGACCGAGGATCAGGCCAACCGGATCCTGCAGATCGTCCGGCCCGCCTGCCCGTAGACCCGCCGATCAGAACCGGGACGGGTCAGCGGTGCGCCAGTCGCGCCGCCAGGACTCGCGGGCGTGGTCGAGCAGTTCCTTCGGCTCGAGCCAGTCGTAGAGCTCGTCGTACGTGCGGGTGGTGACGCCGTCGACCCGGCGGTGCAGCATCGACGGGTCCAGCTCGTCGAAGCCGTCGAGGCCCATCGACGCGACCATCTGCTGGGCGCTGGCGACGGTCGCCTTCTGGAACCGATAGACCCGCGCCGTCTTGTCGGGCACGTCGAGAGCCTGTGCCCGGGCCGGATCCTGGGTGGCGACGCCGACCGGACACCGGTTGGTGTGGCAGCTCTGCGCCTGGATGCAACCGACCGCGAACATCATCGCGCGGGCCGCGAGGGTGAAGTCCGCGCCCTGGATGATGCGCTTGACGATGTCGGATCCGCTGGCGACCTTCCCGGAGGCGCCGATCTTGATGCGGTCGCGCAGGCCGACGCCGACGAGCGCGTTGTGCACCAGCATGAGCCCCTCGGTGAGCGGCATGCCCATGTTGTCCTCGAACTCGACGGGGCCGGCGCCGGTGCCGCCCTCGGAGCCGTCGACGATCACGAAGTCCGGCGTGACGCCGCGCGCGAGCATGGCCTTGCAGATCGCGAGGAACTCGACGCGCGACCCCACGCAGAGTTTGAAGCCGACGGGCTTGCCGCCGGAGAGCGTGCGCAGACGCACGACGAAGTCGATCAGCTCGTGCGGTGTGCCGAACTCGCGATGCGCGGGCGGTGAGATCACCGTCTGCCCGATCGGGACGCCGCGGGCCTCGGAGATCTCGGCGGTCACCTTGGTGCCGGGCAGGACACCGCCGAGACCGGGCTTGGCGCCCTGCGAGAGCTTGATCGAGATCGCCTTGACCTGGTCGTCGGCGGCCTTGGCGGCGAACTGTTCGGGATCGAATCGGCCGTCGGGGGTGCGGCATCCGAAGTAGCCGGACGCGATCTCCCAGATCAGATCGCCGCGGTGCTTGCGGTGGTGGCGGCTGATGCTGCCTTCGCCGGTGTCGTGCGCGAACCCGCCGCGTGCGGCGCCGGCGTTGAGTGCCTCGATCGCGTTCGCCGACAGCGACCCGAAGCTCATCGCCGAAACGTTGAGCAGCGCGATGTCGTACGGGCGGCCGCAGTCGGGGCCGCCGATGCGCACCGAGGGCGTGGCCGCGGGTGCGGTCCGGGCGCGCAGCGAGTGCGTCATGAATTCGTAGCCGATCGCGTGCACGTCCCGCTCGGTGCCGAACGGCTCCTCGTCCAACGTGCCCTTCGCGCGCTGGTACACCAGATCTCGCGTCTCGCGGTCGAACGGTGTTCCGCCGGTGGGCGTTTCGATGAAGTACTGCTGAATTTCGGGGCGGATGTGTTCCATGAGGAAGCGCATGTGGCCGAGGATGGGGTAGTTGCGCAGCACATTGTGGCGCCGCTGCAACAGATCCCACGTCCCGACGAGCGCGAGTGCAACCAACGGAACCGTGGCGACGAGCCACCATGGCGAGAAGACTGTGGACGCGACCGCCGCGGCCGCACCGAGGACCCAGACACCGACGACGATCGACCAACGGACCATGCGGCGATGGTAGGCGCCGGACGCGCGCCGTACCCTGTCGGGCGTTGCGGTCGGTGTGTCCACCGGCACCGGTCGACACGAAGGGATGCCCACGAACATGAGCACGGATCCGATCACCGAGCTGGAGGCCGAGCTGGTCGACATGTGGCGGCGTGGACGGATTCAATCACGTGCGCAGGCCCGTGCGATCCATCCGAAACTCGACCCGGCCTGCTATCCGCTGCTCGTGATCCTCACCCGCGCCGACGCGGTCCCGATGTCGGATCTGGTCGCCGAGCTCGGGGTCGAGAAGTCGACGCTGACCCGTCAGATCGACGCTCTCGTCCGCCTCGGCCTGGCCGAGCGCCGGCCGGATCCGCAGGACGCCCGCGCCCGGCTGGTCGCGCTCACCGATCCCGGGCGCGGCAGGCTCACCGAATCGCGGGAGGCCGTCATCGCGCGGTGGCACGAGCGGCTGTCGCGATGGGATCCCGAGGACGTCCGTCAGCTCGCGACGCTGCTGCGGCGCCTGGGCGACTGCTCCGACTGAAGCACCACTCGAATATTAGTTGCGCGATACAACCATTAGCTCTATAGTTGTACTACTCAACTAATTGGGAGGGGTCATGGTCGCCACGGATACGGCGGACGCGCTGCTCGACAGTCTGCGCGATCTCGTGCGTCGTGGTCGTGAGGTCTCCGCCTCGCTGGCCCGCGAATCCGACGGCGACATGCTCACCGAGCCGATGGGGGCGGTGCTGTCGCACGTCGCCACCGGTCAGGGGAGACGCTGCAACGTGCTCGCCGAGCGGATGCGGATCACTCCCTCGACGTTGAGTCGGCACATCGCCCATGCGGAGGATCTCGGCTACCTGATGCGAGTTCCCGATCCCGCCGATCGCCGGGCCACCCTGCCCGCGTTGACCGACGAGGGGGAAGCGGTTCTACGTCGGCACCGCGAACGGCAGAGGGAATGGTTGCTGGCCTCGATCTCGGACTGGACCGACGGCGAGGCGCAACAGCTCGTGGACGGGCTCACGCGTTTGCGTATGTCGGTCCCGGACGCGATCTCGACACTTTGACGTCGAGTTATTCAATTCACTTTTTACGCAACTGTTTTCGGGGTCACTCGAACAACTCGTGAGGTTTCTGCATGAGCACATCTGCCACCCGGGACACCGGGACATTCGATCCGTCATCCGATTCGCCGATGACCCACAAGCAGCGCATCCAGGCGCTCGTGGGCCTGCTGCTCGGCATGTTCGTCGCCTTCCTGTCGTCGACGATCGTCTCGAACGCGCTGCCGACGATCATCACCGATCTGCACGGCACGCAGGACCAGTACACCTGGGTCGTCACCGCGACGCTGCTGGCCTCCACGGCCACCACCCCGATCTGGGGCAAGTTCTCCGACCTGGTCAGCAAGAAGCTCCTGGTCCAGCTTGCGATCGCGATCTTCACGATCGGGTCGATGCTGGCCGGTCTGTCGCAGTCCGTCGGCATGCTCATCGGATTCCGTGTGATCCAGGGCATCGGACTCGGCGGTCTCCAGGCGCTGGTCGTCATCGTGATCGCGAGCATGTTCAGCCCGCGTGAGCGTGGCCGCTACCAGGGCCCGATCGCTGCCGTGATGTCCGTCGCGACGGTCGCCGGGCCGCTGATCGGTGGCGTCATCGTCGACACCAGTTGGCTGGGCTGGCGCTGGACGTTCTTCGTCGGCGTCCCGCTCGCGGTGATCGCGTTGGTCTTCGTCCAGCGCACCCTCAACCTGCCCGTGGTCCGCAAGGACGTCAGCATCGACTACCTCGGTGCGGTGCTGATCGCGTCGGGCGTGAGCACCCTGCTGATCTGGGTGACGCTGGCAGGCAAGAACTTCGACTGGGCGTCGGGAGTGTCGTACGGCCTCGTCGCGCTCGGTGTGGTGCTGCTCGGGCTCGCGGTCTTCGCCGAGTCCAAGGCGAAGGATCCGATCATCCCGCTGCGGCTGTTCCGTGACCGCACCACCGCCCTCGCAACCCTCGCGAGCGTCGCGGTCGGCATCGCCCTCTTCGGTGGCGCGGTGTTCCTGGGCCAGTACTTCCAGATCGCGCGCGGTTACTCGCCGACGGCGGCCGGTCTGCTGACGCTGCCGATGGTCATCGGTTCGATGGTCTCGTCCGCGGTGTCGGGTTCGCTCATCACCAAGTTCGGCCGTTGGAAGGGCTTCATCGTCGGCGGCTCGATCATGATGACGGTCGGCTTCTTCCTGCTCTCGACGATCGACCACCAGACCAACATGGTGCTGCTGGGCAGCTTCCTGTTCGTGTTGGGCGTCGGCATGGGCATGACGATGCAGAACCTGGTGCTGGCGGTGCAGAACACCGTGAGCCCGGAGGATCTCGGTTCGGCCAGTTCGACCGTCGGGTTCTTCCGCTCGCTCGGCGGCGCGGCCGGCGTCTCCGTCCTCGGCGCGGTGCTGTCGAGCCATGTCGCCGACCTCACCACCAAGGGCCTGGCGGCGGTCGGCATCGACGTCGGTGCGGGCGGCGGCTCCGGAGCGGGACTGTCGAACCTCAACGAGCTGCCCGGTCCCGTCGCGGACATCGTCCGCGGCTCCTACGGTGACGCAACCGCGCGGATCTTCCTGATCTCCGGCATCGTCTCGCTGCTCAGCCTCGCCGCGGTCCTGTTCATCAAGGAGGTCGCGCTGCGCACCTTCAGCGCCGACGACCAGCGCCGGGCCGAGGCGGACGGCGACGACATCGACGCCGAGCTCGCCGAGATCGTCCAGGGCGACCCCGTCCTGGTGGACCCGCTCCCTGTGAAGCCCGGCGACCCCGGAAAGCAGTAGGAGCAGGTCCGACTCACCCAGAGGGTGGCGTGGGCAGCGGATTCACCGAATCGCTGTCCCACGTCACCCTTTGTGTGTCGAGGACCGGCAGCGCCTCGACGTCGGGGCACTCCAGGACCGCACGGATGCACGCGGCGCTGCCGCCGACGTAGGTGCTCATGAGGTCCACGTCGGTCGCGACGCACCACGCCCGGTCATCGGGCCACCACAGGCTCGCGCCGTGGCCGAAGGACGAGAACCGTGCGTCGGCCGCGGCGAGCGGTCCCCGGAACACGATCATCGGTCGTGCCGGCATCACGAGCCGTTCGATTCCGGGCGGGACGTCCAGCACGTTGAGGATCTCGCACAGCGCGAACCGGCACGCGTCCGGCGAGTTGGTGAAGCCGGCGAGCACCGCTGCCAGCGCGTGGGCCTGCGGCGCCGGAAACGATCCGATATCGGGGTCGTCGTCCCACAGGCCGGGCTGGCCCGTCCAGATCCCAGGACCCGACGATCGACCCCCACTCCATCACCGGATGCGCGACGGTGCCGTTCGCCGCCGCGACGTCGTGCCACCGCACCGGGATGTGGTCGTCGTACCCCGGTCCGGTGTGGAGGGTGGCGGGGTGGAAGATTCGCCCGTACGCCTCGAACACCGGTGGCACCAGTGAGCCGACGTCGTACTCGAAGTTCCGGACGGCGTCCGTGATCCAACGACCCGAGTCGGCGTCGGTGCACATCGTCAGCCCGCGGACTCGCCAGTCGCCGTCGTCGAGGTCGGTCATCGGGCCAGGATCACACGGAATAGGCTCGTCGGCATGGCCGACACCCGCTGGCAGCGTGAACGATCCGCGTCCGACTCCCGTCAGTACATCGAGCGCTTCGCGCAGCTCGAGGCCGAGGGCACGGACCTGCACGGGGAAGCCCGTGCCGTCGATGCGATGCTGCCACGTGGCGCGCGTGTGCTCGACGCCGGTTGCGGCACAGGGCGACTCGGTGCCGAACTGGCGAGGCGAGGACACCGCGTGACGGCCGTCGACTTGGATCCGATCCTCGTGGCGGAGGCCCGGAAGCATTCGGAACTCACCGTGCACGAGGCCGATCTGGCGACGCTCGACCTGCCGGGGGAGCGGTTCGACGCCGTCGTCGCGGCCGGCAACGTGCTGATCTTCGTCGCCCGCGGTACCGAGCGCCGGGTGGTCCAGCGGCTCGCCGACCACCTCGTGCCCGGCGGCATCCTGGTGACGGGCTTCGCGACCGACTACGAGTACACGGTGGACGAGTTCGACGCCGACCTCGCCGCCGCGGGCCTGGTCCGGGAGCACCGCTTCGCGACGTGGGATCTGCGGCCGTGGCGCGACGGCGCCGGTTGGGCCGTAACCGTCGCCCGCAAACCTGGGGACTGACCGACTCGTCGGTTTCGGTTACGGTCTCTGCCGACACACCGTCGTCAGACCCAGGGGGATCCCATGGCCGAGCCGACCTACAACCCGGGCCCGAGCTCGCAGTTCGGGGGCGCGCCGGGCTACCCGCAGCAGCCGTACCCGTCCGCGCCGCAGTATCCGGTGCCGCCGGTCCCCGGCCAGTACGGCGGGCAGCCGCCGCTGCCGCCGTCGAACGCCGGTTGGGCCGTCGCGGCGCTCATCTTCTTCTGGCCGGTCGCGTTCTCGGCGTTCGGACACCTGCACGACATCTTCCCGAAGTGGTCGATGGGCGACTACCAGGGAGCGCAGTACGYGTCGGACCGCGTCAAGGCGCTCGGCAAGATCGCGCTGTGCATCGCCGCCGGCCTCATCGTGCTGTACGTGATCTTCATCATCATCCTGATCGCGGTCACCGCGAACGACGTCAGCTCCGGCTACTCGTACAACTACTGACCCACCCGGTGGTCGGCCGAAGCGTGGCCGACCACCGCCGCGGTGCCGGGACGCCGTAGAATCCCTATACCGTGAGCCTTACCCTCGGAATCGTCGGCCTCCCCAACGTCGGCAAGTCGACCCTTTTCAACGCGCTGACCAACAACGATGTGCTGGCCGCGAACTACCCGTTCGCCACCATCGAGCCCAACGTCGGGCTGGTCGAGCTGCCGGACGAGCGGCTGAAGAAGCTGGCCGAGATCTTCGGTTCCGAGCGCATCCTGCCCGCCACAGTGTCGTTCGTCGACATCGCCGGCATCGTCAAGGGCGCCTCCGAGGGCGCGGGCCTGGGCAACAAGTTCCTCGCCAACATCCGCGAGGCCGACGCCATCTGCCAGGTGGTCCGCGTCTTCGCCGACGACGACGTGGTCCATGTCGACGGTCGCGTCGATCCGGCGTCGGACATCGAGGTGATCGAGACCGAGCTCGTCATCGCCGACATGCAGACCTTGGAGAAGGCGCTCCCGCGTCTGGACAAGGAAGCGCGCAAGAACAAGGAACTCAAGGCGCAGCACGACGAGGCGCTCAAGGCTCAAGCGTTCCTCGACGAGGGCAAGACGCTGTTCAGCGTCAAGGACAAGCTCGACTTCTCGCTGCTGCGTGAGCTGAGCCTGCTCACCACCAAGCCTTTCCTGTACGTCTTCAACGCCGACGAGGCCGTCCTCACCGACGAGGCCAGGGTCGCCGAGCTGCGCGCCTCCGTCGCGCCCGCCGACGCCGTGTTCCTCGACGCCAAGGTGGAGCAGGAACTGCTCGAGCTGGACGAGGAAGATCGCCAGGAGATGCTCGACTCCATCGGTCAGTCCGAGCCCGGCCTGCACGCCCTCGCCCGCACCGGATTCCACACCCTCGGCCTGCAGACCTACCTCACCGCCGGTCCCAAGGAAGCGCGCGCCTGGACCATCCACAAGGGCGACACCGCCCCGCAGGCCGCCGGCGTCATCCACACAGACTTCGAGCGCGGCTTCATCAAGGCCGAGATCGTGTCGTTCGACGACCTCGTCGAGACCGGATCCATGAACGCCGCCAAGGCCGCCGGCAAGGTGCGCATGGAAGGCAAGGACTACGTCATGCAGGACGGCGACGTCGTGGAGTTCCGCTTCAACGTCTAGATCCACTGGTCAGAGGCTTGATTTCACTCCTCGGTACGCACTGGAACCCGCAGGGCTCGGAACATTTCGTTCCGCGGCCCTGCGGGTTCTGTCGTCTGCATGTGTGTGAGCCGGGTTACGCTCGGCCGGCGGGTGTCGACGGTGAAGAGCCGTCGGTGTTCGAAGGACCGCTCCGCCGCGACAGCGCGCCGAACGTGTGGTTCCATGCCCGTACGCGAGGAAGCCCGGGAACCCCCGTGTCCACACCGGCACGGTGATCGGAGGAGTCGGACACGATGGCAGGTTCCGAAAGCGACGCGATATTCGAGACCCTGTTGGAATCTGCCAAGCGACTGTCGTTCGATTCGAGGAGTCCGTTCGTGTACCGGCCMGAACCCGGCGACGACGAACGCCACGGCATGACGCCGCAGTGGTCACCGCTCTACGGAACCCCGCTGTGGGACGGCATGTCCGAGGAGGAGCGCGTCCGGCTGACCAGGAGCGAGGTCGCGCAGTTCCTGGGCATCGGCATCTGGCTCGAAGTGGGTTTGCAGGTGGCTTTGCTGAGGGCGAGCCACAGCGCGGATCCGGGACGCCCGGACATCAAGTTCCTCTTCAACGAATGCGCGGACGAGAACCTACATTCGTTGATGTTCGCCAACGCCATCGAGAGCATCGGATCCCACTTCTATCCGCGCGACCGGATGCTGGACTTCTTCGGTTGGCTGTTCCGCCACGTCGTGTGGGACGAAGTCGCGTACGGAATCGTCCTCGCCGGCGAGGAGATCTTCGACGTCATGCAACGTGACTGGATGAACAGTGACGACGTCGCGGCACCCATCCGCCGGTCCGCCTACATTCACGTCGTCGAAGAGTCCCGGCACATGGCGTTCGCGCGTCGGAAGATCCGCGATCGATTGGTCGGACGCTCCCGCTTCCGGCGATTTGTCAGCACCATGATCATCGCGGCAGGAATGCACCTCGTCGCGAGAAGCCTGATCAATCGCCGGGTGTACGACGAGCTCGGCCTCGACTGGGATGTCGTGAAGGCGAACATCGACGGCAACGAACACCATCGGATGATGTTCCGGAGGGCAGCGGAACCGTTCGTGGAGTTCCTGAGCAGAGAAGGGCTGCTGAATTCCGGCGCTCGATGGATCTATCGAAAGTCGAACCTTCTCTGACTAGGAGTTGTCGTGGCCCACGTCATCCTGGGACATTGCTGTAAGGACGCCTCGTGTGTGCGGGTGTGCCCGCAGAACTGCATCCATCCCGCCCCCGGCGAGGACGGCTACGCGTTCACCGAGACGCTCTACATCGACCCCGACTCGTGCATCGACTGCACCGCATGCGTCGAGGCATGTCCGGCCTCGGCCATCAAATCCGAGCACGCGCTGACCTCGACCGAACTCCCGTACGCCGCCCGCAACAGGGAGTACTTCGTGCAGACCCCCGCCGCACCGCGCTCCCGCCCGCACGCGGTCTTCGAGCTGCCACTGGCCGGCCCGCGCGACCGACTCGAGGTTGCCATCGTGGGATCGGGTGCTGCCGCGATGTACACCGTCCGCGAACTCCTGCAGCGATCGTCGTCGATCCGTGTCACCGTCTACGAGCAGTACGACACGGTCGGGGGCCTGTTGCGTCGGGGTGTGTCCCCGGACCATGTCGGCGTGCGCGAGATGATCCGACTGTTCGACGTGCCCTTCGGCGACGACCGCGTCACGATCGTTCCCGGAACCGAAGTCGGCGTGGATATCTCGATCGAAGAGCTTCGGCGGGGATTCGATGCCGTGATCCTCGCCTGCGGGGCCTCGCAGCCGCGTCAGATCGGCTCCTCCGGTGCCGGTGCCGAGATCCACCAGGCCATCGACATTCTGGTTGCCGAGAACTGCGGCACATCCCCGCCGCCCGCACCTGCCGGACCCCGATGCGTCGTGATCGGCGCGGGCAACGTCGCCTTCGACGTCGTCCGCTGGGTCGCGAAGACCCGCGACCGGGTGGCCGCGAGCGAACAGCTCCGCGAACTGGTGATCCTGTCGCGGTCGGCCCCGGACGGCGCCGCCTTCACTCCGTCGGCGTTCTACGAGCTTCTCGACCTCGAGCCCACCGAGGTCCTGATCGACCGCGCCGGCAGCGCACCCCGCGCCGCCGCGGACAGCCCGCTGCTGCACGCGTTGTCGCACCTGCCCTCAACCGATGTCCGCGCCGTGCCCGCCGCGGCGACCGGCGCTGCGGGGCCCCTGCGCATCGTCCTGTCGTTCGGACAGGAAGTGGCCGACCTGGCGAAGACCGAGCACGGCGCCGTCGCGGTCACTACGAACGCCGGCCGGACCTTCCACACCAACTCGGCGATCTGCGCCACCGGATTCACCACCAAACCGATCGACGGCGTCCCGCTCGGCACCCGCGGTGTCGTGCCCAACCGTCGCGGACAGGTGATCTCCCACGAGAGCGGCGATCCCCTCGAGGGGCTGTACGTCGTCGGCTGGGCGAAGCGAGGCGCGTCCGGCGGCGTCGGCGACAACCGCACCTGCGCGGCCGAAACCGTCACACAACTCGCCGCGGACCTCCGCTCACGGGTGTGACGTAACGGCGACGTCAATCTCCGAACTCGACGAGCGCCTCACTCAACGTCCGTCCGGTGACGAACCACCGCGGCACCAACTGTCGCCGAGGATTCCGACGCCGGACGCTGCCAGGTACACGCGAAGCTGGTGCATTCGTCCGGCGTGCGGGCGCAGGATCGTGTGCAGCACAGCACGTCCCGAGGCGCTCACGCCGGTGCCACACACCTCGATCAGCGTCTCGGAGCTGGGTTCGCGGGAGTCGACGTGCAGGATGTCCTCGTGGAATGGCGCCGGTTTCCTCCTATGTGGGCCACTCGCTCGTGTTCGGCAGTGCGGCGTCGCCGCGTCGTCGGTAACGATCTGCTAAGGCCTGTGGCCGAACCTGGGCGTGGTGCGCCTGCTGTCATGGATGCTGCAGAGGTGACATTCGCCAAGCGAAGCTGTTCCGCCCTATGGGTGGTGATGCTGTGTGTCGCAGGCTTGTTGGTCGCGGCGTCGGGGAGCAGCGGGGCCGCACCGCCGCCGGGTTGGCGATACACGATGGTGGCGTTCAGTAACACCAGTGACCACGACATGGATGTGTTCGAGTCGGGGGACGGCTCCCAGTTCCAGCTCGTCCAACCGTCGGCGTATCGGCCCCCGTCAGGACTTGTGCGTGACCCGAGCATCTTCCGGAACGCGGACGGGCTGTACTACGTCACGTACACGACGGGCGGCGGGGCGAGTATCGGCTTCGCGCGCAGCAGTGACCGCGTCAACTGGACGCACATGGGCAACCTTCCGGTCCCGTTCTGCTGCGCCCTCATGCCGGGGACGGGAGACGGCACGGGTTCGGCGAGCCCGCCCGGCTCCTCCGGGTCGGCGGGGTCGGCCGACGGGCCGTCGCTGTCGCCGTTCGTCAGCAAGGCGTGGGCGCCTGAATGGTTCGTGGACGGCGACCGCGTCAACGTCATCCTGTCGATGTCGACCGGTGGGGGATTCGTGCCGTATCTGATGACGGCGCTGGAACCCTCGCTCCGGCAGTGGAGCCTGCCCGTTCCTCTCGCCGGGATCGGAGCCGACCACATCGACACCACCGTGGTCAAGGTTGGATCGACATATCATGYGTTCACCAAGAACGAGACGACCAAGGTCATCGAGCACGCGGTCGCCTCGTCGGTGACCGGTCCCTACTCTTTCGTCCCACCCGGAAACTGGGGCACGCTGGTGGAGGGCCCAGCCGTCATCCAGCTGCCGAACGGTGCCTGGAGGATCTACGTCGACGCCTACACCGAAGGAAAGTATCTCTATTCCGACAGTACGGATGGTCTGAGTACCTGGTCGCCGGTGCAAGAGCTTCCAGGTTCTTCCGGGAAGGTGCGCCACTTCAGTGTGATGCGAGAGCCGGTATGACACCGACCTGATGACAGGCGCACCGGGTCCTCCACCGGCAGATCGCGGTAGTACCAGGTGAACTGGTGCGCACCCGATGCCGTGCCGCGGCGGGGGGCCGCTCCGACCGACGATCCCGGCATCGCGGCGGTGGCAGCGTCGATCGGACCGGACGGGTCGATACCCGAGATCCGATCGGCCTCGCCCGTCAACGATGTAGCGAGTGAACGCAATGCGTCGGTGTCGACACCCAGCTGATCTCCCAAGGAAATTCTCCCCGTCCTTCTGCCCCGAGCGGCGGTACCGGCCGCGGCCCGGTCCGGGGCTCGCAGCGGAGCCCTGTGTGGTTTGACGCACGCAGGCGGTGAGCGGTTCTCTCACGATTGCTGCGGGTTGGTGCCCCCTGTTCGGTCGTGGTCCGACGGAAAGGAGACAGTCGGTTTGCGCGGGGGATGACCACGCAACTCTAGGGAACACTGATGGTTCCGAATCCTGGGTTGACCTGAACCTGGAAGCCTCCCGGGGCGACGACCGAGTCGGTGTCGGCTGTTGCGGTCAGGGTGCCGCTGCCGGTGACCGCAGTGGCCGGGGTGTATCGGCACCATTCGTCCGCGGCGACGGGGCGGCTGTAGTCGACGGGCGTTCGGCGAAGCGCCGTGGTTCCGGTAGCGCCCGTGGTCAGATTCAGCCACCTCACCGACACGTCGGGGCAGGCGTAGGCCGGTGCCGAAACTCTCGCGGAGAAGGTTGCCTCGCCGAGTCCACTGGTGGTTGCCGACGGCGTGACGGGCGTCAGCGTTGGTAGGCAAACCCAGGCAGTGAGTGTGCATGCTGTGCCGAACCTGGCCGGAACCTGGAACTCCGTTGTCGTCGCTGGGGGCGGCTGCGGTTCGGCCGACGCCATGGCGGGGGTGCCGAGCGCACCGAGGACGGCCATCGATGCGACGGCACCGGCGACGACCGGTCTAGGAAGCCGGACACAGCGCAAGGCGTGAACCTCCGAAGCGGAACCTGTCCCGACCTGCCGCGGTGTCAGAGTAGCTCGGGAACAGCTTGTGGCGGAACGGATGCCGTGGATTCCCGGTACGTCCGTTGCCTGGTGTCCTCACGGCGGCCGGCTGCGAGCCGGCCGCCTGAGCTGTTCGCGTTTCTGCGATCAGGAGCCGGTCTATTCGTTCGCGAGTGATCCGTTGATGATGGAACCGGTGGCGAGGGAACCGCCGAGCGACCCTGCCGCAGAACCGACCTCGAGAGACCCGACCAGAGGGTCGACCAGGGAGCCGACGTCGAGCGAGCCGAACAGGGAATGGAGAAAGCCGCCGTCCAGCTGGGTATCTTGCGTCCACTCGCCGCACCCGGAGGTGATGAACACATCGTCGGTTTCTTCGATCTTCACCGTGGTCGGGCCCTTTGTCTTACCGGACGCGATCGGTTCCATGCGGAGCGTTTTCATGGTTCCGCGTACCCAGGTGCAGGTCTGGCCCCCGTCGACGAGTGCGCCTTCGGTGGAGTAGATGCCGGGTCGGATGTCCTTGTTCACGTAATACATCCCAGTCCCTTCGGGGATGGTCTTGGATGCTGCGGAGGCGATTCCCGTGCCTCCGAGGATGATTCCGACCGATGCTGCTGCGACGACGCCGGCAGCGATGGACTTGCGCATTCCGTCTTCTTCCTGAGGTTCCGTGGTGGGTCCCGGCGACTGTAGTGGGCAGTGCCGACCTGTCGGGCGGTTTTGAACACATGTCCTGACGACGCGCTCGCCGAGCGGTGCGCCGCTGGCTCTGCTCGGTCCGACGCAGGTCGGACGTGAATGGTTCCATCACGATTGCTGCGGGTGGTGACAGACGGTGCCGCGTGTCAACGCCCCGACGCGGGCGCCTCATCCAACGTCCGGCGGGTGACGAACCGCCGCGGCAGCCCCGACAGCGGATCGGTGAATTCCAGTTCCCGGGCGAGCAGTTGGAGTGGGAGGGCATGATCGTCCGGCGCCTCGGGCAGCAGTTCGGGATACCAACTGTCGCCCAGGATCCCTATGCCGAGCGCTGCCAGATGCACCCGCAATTGGTGCATCCTTCCGGTGTGCGGGCGCAGGATCGTGTGCAGCACAGCGCGTCCGGAGGCGCTCGAGCCGGCGCCACGTACCTCGATCAGCGTCTCGGAGTTGGGCTCGCGGGAGTCGTCGACGACGACCCGTAGCTCGCCGCGCCGCGCCTCGATGTGGCTGCGGTAGACGACGGGAACGGCGCGCCCGGCGAGCGCCGGTGCGTCCGGGTCCCACCCGGGCGGTAGCGCCGACACCGCCTCGTAGACCTTCACGACCCGCCGCTTCTCGAACAGTGACTGGTAGGCGCCGCGCGTCGCGGGGCGCGCCGAGAACATCACCAGGCCGGCGGTCGCGCGGTCGAGTCGATGGATCGGCGTCAGGTCCGGGTTGTCGAGGCGGGTCCGCAACCGGACGAGCGCGGACTCGCGCAGGTAGCGCCCGCCCGGGGTGGTCGGGAGGAAGTGCGGCTTGTCGATCACGACGAGGTCGTCGTCGACGTGCAGGATCTCCTCGTGGAACGGCACCGGTTCCTCCACCGGCAGGTCGCGGTAGTACCAGACGAACCGATGCGCGCTCAGCGTCGTTCCGCGACCGATCGGACGGCCGTCGGCGCCCACGATCTCGCCGGCGTCGAACCTCCGGTACAGGTCGTCGGCGTCCAGGTGGTCGAACCTCGCGACGACGTAGTCCGCGATCGTCACCCACGGCCCGGACGTCGGGACGCGCAGCCGCGTCGGTCCGACCCCGTTCTTGACGGGTAGCGGGGAGGGCATCGGCACCCGCTCATCATCCCACCGGCTGATCGCTCGGCCGCGCCGCGGGTCGCGACGAGGCACCCCACGACGGGCGGTTGCTGCGACAACGGCCGAGAGACGACCGCAGTAACCGCCCGTCGTCGTTGCCGCGTGTCTCAGTGCGCCGGGCGGGGGGATGCAGGAGGGCCCTGGTGTCCTCCTCCGAACGGGTGTTTCCAGCTGCGCTCGCCATCGGTGTGGGCGCTGTCGGGGGCGGCGGGGGCTTCCGCGGTGGTGTCCGCCGCGGCGTGACGGGCGGTGGTTGTCTGCGTCCCGGTGGCGGCGAGTTGGTCGCGTTCCTGGGTGAGTGCCGCCTCGTTGCGGCGCGATTGCTCCAACTCGTTGCGTGCGGCCCGTCCTCGTCTGGAGGCGCGCCGGGCACCCGTGAGTACGAGGCCGAGCCCCAGGAAGCCGACCGCCCCGACGACGATTCCACAGAGGAACAGGGCGCCGGTGGATCCGGTCACGTGGTAGCCGAGCACCGAGAAGTCGTCGGTCAAGGCGTGCTCGACGCCCCCGTTGGAGAGGACGCCGGCAACACCGACGACCACTGCCGCGATGAGAATGATCAGGCCGATGACGATCATGGCAACTCCAGGTGGGCGAGAAGGGTCCGTCCGGGTGGGAGTACCCGTTCCGGGCTCGCCTCACACCTGGACTGCTCAGTTCGGTTGCGTCAGCCGACGTGCTGCCGCACGACGTCCGCGATGGCCGTAGCGACCCTGTCCGCCTGGGTTTCCGGAAGGCACGCGTAACCGCAGACCAGGCCACGGGGACCGTCCGGGTCGGCGCGCAACGACGAGAGCGGCGGCAGGGTGATGCCGCGACCGCGGAGGGCCGACGCGATCGCGGTGTCGTCGGTGTCGTCGGGGAGCCTGAGCACCAGGTGCAGTCCCGCCTCGACGCCGACCAGTCGGGCATCGGTGCAGTGGCGCTTCAGCGCGCCGACCAGCGCGCCCCGGCGGGCGGCGTAGGTGCGGGACGCCCTGGCAAGGTGTCGGGTCAGGGCGCCCGACTCGATGAACCGGGCGAACGCGAGTCCGGTTACGGTACAGACGCTCTCGCCGCTTAACGCGAGCGCCTCGGCGACCGGCTAGCGAAGCCCCCGCGGCGGCAGCAGCCAGGTCAGGCGCAGCGAGGGCGTGAGCACCTTCGAGGCCGTACCGATGTAGGCGACGCAGTCGCGTCCACCGTCCAGGCTGCGCAGTGCGGGCAGGGCGGACACGTCGTAGCGGAACTCGCCGTCGTAGTCGTCCTCGATGAGCAGCCTGCCGGCCTCGGTTGCCCACGCGACGAGTCGGGCGCGCCGAGGAGCGGGGAGACGCGCACCGATCGGATACTGATGCGCAGGAGTGCAGTACACGGCCGCGTCGGAGTCACGCAGTGATCCGGGATCGAGGCCGTCGGCGTCGACATCGACGGAACGCGTACGGGCGCCGGACATCTGGAGCACCCGGCGTGCCTCGACATAGCCGGGTTCCTCGAAGGCGACGTCACGTCCGGCGCGCCCGGCCGCCGCGGTGACGGCGCGCAGTGCGGAAGTCACGCCCGGCACGATGATCAAATCATCTGGCTCCGAGACGATTCCGCGGGTGCGGCGCAGGTGCCCGGACAGGGCGAGCCGGAGCTCGGCGTGCCCGTCGGGGCCCGCCGGCGCGGACGCGACGGGTGCCGCGGCGGCCGCCCGCCACGCGCGGCGCCAGTCGGTGGTCGAGATCAGGGCGGTGTCGGGGTGGCCCGGGGTGAGATTCCATATCGGCGGGGTCTGCCGTGGCGCGCGAGGCGGCGCGGTCGCCGGCGTAGCCGTGGGGACGTGCGGCGCGGCGCCCGCGGAGGCCGCGGTGTCGGCGCCGTCGGCAATCCGGGTGCCGGAACCCGGCCGCGCTACGACGTAGCCGGCCGCCGCGAGTTCGTCGTACGCGTCGACGACGGAAGCCCTGGCCACGGCGAGTTCCGCGGCGAGTGTGCGGGTCGACGGGAGCGCGTCCCCGGGCTGAGCCTGCCGAGCCGGATCTGCTCGACGATCGCCTCCGCAATGCGATGTCGCAGTGGGGAGGTGCTGACGGGCAGTCGCAACGCAAGGTGCATGTCGGGGGAGATGCGGGACACGACGGTCAGGATAGTGGTCTGCCTGTTCGATGCAGTTCTGGACCTACTGGGTAGTCCGGAAATCGTGGACGATTCGTTGCATGGATCGGATCAGGAGATACCCAGAACTCGCCGGCGACCACCGGCGCGATCTCGACGCGGTGCTCGACGCGGCAGCGGTCGGCACCCTCGCGACGGCCGTGGACGGACTGCCGTGGGTTGTGCCCATGCTCTACGCACGCGACAGTGACCGCATCGTGTTGCACGGATCGACGGGTGCCGGGGCGCTGCGGCAGGTCGCGGCGGGTGCGCCTGCCGCGTTCTCCGTCACGATGCTCGACGGGATCGTGGTGGCGGACACCCTGTTCGACTCCACGGCCAACTACCGGTCGGTCGTGGTCCGCGGGTGCCTCACCGACTTCAGTGGAGACGATGCGGTGCACGCCCTGGACCTGATGTCCGACTCGCTGATCCCCGGTCGCAGTTCGGAGGTGCGGACTCACACGAAGAAGGAACTCGCGGCGACCCTGGCGATGGCCCTGCCCATCGAACCCGGATGCTGGACGGTGAGGGTGCGGGACGCGCCACCGCCCGAACCGTCCATGGATTCCGTCGGATGGGCGGGCGTGGTTCCGCTGCGGACGTCGGCGTGCGAACCGATCCCGGCACCGTGGGTGGGCGCGGACATGCCGGCACCCGAGTCGGTCCGGCGTCTGGTCGCGAACGGGAGCCCCTAGGCGCTCGATCGGGCGGTTGTCGGAACAGACGTCGAGTGACGATCCCGACAATCGCCCGTTCGGCGTCGAATCCGGGCGGTGGTCGCGCCCGCACGGCGTATGCTCGCGCAGCACAGGACGGGTCGGCGGCGCAGGCTCCATCGCGTGGCTGGCCCGATGTGCGATGTGAGGGGACTCGATGGAAACCGTCACGAATCCTTCTGTGGTTGAAGACGGCCCGGGCCGGGTCCTGGTGCGCAGCGAGTTCGCCCCGTTGCACACGGTGGCGGTGTCCCGATCGCAGTTCGGTGCCCCGGACGCGATGATCGAAGGCTGTCTGCGCTTGCCGCACCGCCGGCTCGAGGTGCTGGCCAGCCGAGAGATCCTCGCGGACAGGGCGCTCGGAGGCCGCTGCATCTATGTGGGCGCTACCGCAGCCGGCCGTGCCGGACGGTGCGGCCGACGACCTCGGAGCAGGGCCGTTCCTTGGGGGGCGATCGCGGGATATGGCGTCACCGTCGAGTACGTCGACTTCGCGGTTACCCGCAGCTTCGGCGGGGCGTTCCGGTGCACGACGCAGGTGCTTCACCGGGAATGAACTACCGACCCGAGGCGTCTCCCCGATAACCCAGAGCTCGAGCCGCTTCCAGACGCTCAACGGGTGGTTACTGCGACAACGGCCGAGAGCCGATCGCAGTAACCACCCGTTCTCCGCTGTGAGTCAGTTGGCCGACGACGCGGCCCGGGTCTTCCACCACGACCAGGCGGCCGTGACGATGATGGCGCCGGCGAGGGAGCCGATGATGCCGCTGGGGCGCAGTGCGAGTCCGTCACCGGCGAGGAGGCTGATGACCAGGCCGCCTACCAACGAACCGCCGAGGCCGGCGGCGCAGGCCAGAGCCCAGTCGATTCCGTTCCTGGATCTGCCCATGATGAGCTGGGCGACGACGCCGACAAGCAACCCGAACAGGATGATCCCGATGATCAGCATGGCGGGAGTATAGGCAGCCATATCCGGCGGATTCTCTGTTTTGTCGCAAAGACACGGTCTCCCGATGGCAACAATCGCGGCGGGTATCGAACTGGAGTGATTCAAACTCTTGAACCGCCTGCACAGGCGGGGGCCGGCCGTCGGTGACCGCCCGGGAGCCGTTGACGACCGCAGCGGTGGGGCACAGGATTCGCGGCATGACATTCAGCGTCGACACCCGGGCACACCGGCACGCCGTTCCGGCCTGCTGCGTGGCCGCCCCCTGTCCGCGCTCCTGTTGATGTCGCCGGCCCTCGGGAACTAGGGGCCGTCACTCTGCTCGCCCGCCGGTCGTCCACGACCGCTCGGGATCGTCTGTGCACTCCCCACGTACGTATCGGAGGTTTTCCATGCGTCGTTCGACGCGTCTACGCTTCTCCCTGACCGCCGCCGCGGTCATCGCATCCCTCGCTCTGACCGCCTGCAGCAGTTCCAGTGCCTCGGAACCGTCTGCCACGGCCGGAAACCCGCGGTCCGATGTCACCCTCCGGATCGGTGACCAGGTCAAGAGCACGCAGTCGCTCCTCGAGGCGGCCGGCGAGCTGGACGGCCTCGACTACGGCATCGAGTGGTCCACGTTCGAGGCGGGACCGCCGCTACTGGAAGCGCTGGGCGCCAACAAGATCGACGCCGGTGGCACGGGCGACGTGCCGCCGGTGTTCGCCCAGGCCACCGGGAATTCCGGCCGTATCGTCGCGGTGCAAGCGCGGACCGGCGCCAACGACTTCCTGCTGGTGCCCGCGAACTCGACCGCGTCGTCCATCGCCGACCTGAAGGGCAAGAAGATCGCGGTCACGCAGGGCTCGAGCTCGCACGGCCTCGTCCTCGGCCTGCTCGAGCAGGCGAACCTGCCGGTATCGGACTTTCAGTTCCAGTTCCTCAGCCCCGCAGATGCATTGAGCGCGTTCGCCTCCGGCCAGGTCGACGCATGGGCGGTGTGGAACCCCTACGCGACCATCGGCACGAACACCGCCGGCGCCGAGGTGATCGCCGACGGCAGTGAGGTCGCCACCGGCCAGTCCTACTTCTCGGCCGCGTCGGAGGCCTTGGCGGACCCGGCGAAGTCGGCGGCGCTGGCCGACTTCTTCCAGCGGTTGTCCCGCGCCCAGGTGTGGGCCGACGCGCACCCGGAGGCGTGGGTGCCGATCTTCGCGAAGCTGACCAAGCTCCCGCAGGACGTTGCGGCGGCGTCGTTCGACACGTCGAAGGGCTCCTACGTTCCGATCGACGACCAGCGCATCGCGAAGCAGCAGAAGCTGATCGACCTGTTCGCCTCGGCGGGACTGCTGAAGCAAGCTCCCGTCGCCGGTGAGTACTTCGACGCCCGGTTCAACCCGCAGATCGAGGAGGGCGGGAAATGACCGCGGTCCTGACGCAGAATGTCGTGACCGTCGCCGCAGCGGATACCGCCGCGCCGACGCCGCCGCGCCGACGCCGTTCGTGGACGCCGCTGCTGCGACTGATCTCCCCGCTGGTACTGCTGGTGCTGTGGCAGGTACTCAGCAGCGCCGGAGTGGTGTCGGACAAGACGATTGCCTCGCCGGCGCAGGTGATCTCGGCGGCCGCGGAACTGTGGTCGGACGGCAGCCTGGAGGACGCACTCGCCGTGTCGGTGCAGCGGGTGCTCCTCGGTGTCGTGCTCGGGGTTGCGCTCGCCGTCGTGCTCGGCGTGCTCGCCGGGTTCTCCCGGATCGTCGAACTCGCCATCGATCCGCCCATCCAGATGCTGCGGACGGTGCCGTTCCTCGGGCTGATCCCGCTGTTCATCATCTGGTTCGGGATCGGCGAGGAGCCCAAGGTGCTCCTGGTGGCGCTCGGGGTGATGTTCCCGCTGTATCTCAACCTGTTCGCCGGCATCCGGAGCATCGACGGCAAGCTGATCGAGGCCGCGGAGACGCTGGGGCTCAGCAGGTTCCAGCTCGCGGTCCATGTGGTTCTGCCCGGGTCACTGCCGCAGGCGCTCACCGGGCTGCGGCTGTCCCTCGGCGTCGCGTGGCTGGCGCTGATCGTCGCCGAACAGATCAACGCGGACGCCGGGCTCGGGTATCTCGTCAACAACGCCCGCATCTACTTCCGCATCGACATCGTCATCTTCGGCCTGCTCGTGTACGCGTTCCTCGGTCTCGCAACCGACGCGATCGTGCGGGCCCTCGAAGGGAGGCTCCTGACATGGCGCAAGACGTACCAGGGGGCGTGAGCGACGCCGTCGTCACCGCCCGCGGCGTGCGACGCATTTTCGGCTCCGACGTCGTCCTCGACGGCATCGACCTGACCCTGCGCCGCGGCGAGATCGTCGCGCTCGTAGGACGCAGCGGCTCGGGCAAGTCGACGCTGCTGAGGACCGTCGCCGGGCTCGACCTCGGACACGACGGCAGCATCGACGTCGACGGTTCGGTGGCCGTCGCGTTCCAGGAGCCGCGGTTGCTTCCGTGGAAACGGGTGCACCGCAACGTCTCGCTCGGACTGCCGGGTGCCGACGGCAGGCAGCGCGCGGTCGATGCCCTCGCGGAGGTGAACCTCGCGCACCGTGTCGACGCGTGGCCGCTGACGCTCTCCGGCGGCGAGGCCCAGCGGGTGTCGTTGGCTCGGGCCCTCGTCCGCGAGCCCGAGCTGCTGCTCCTCGACGAACCGTTCGGTGCGCTGGACGCGCTGACCCGAATCACCGCCTACGAGTTACTGATCCGGTTGTGGAAGCGGCGCGGCTTCGCGGTCCTGCTCGTCACCCACGACGTGGAGGAGGCGGTGCTGCTCGCGGACCGGGTGCTCGTCCTCGACGGCGGCCGGATCGCCCACGACGTCGCGGTCTCGGCGCCCCGCCCTCGGCTGCGTGCCGACCCCGACGTGGTCGGCCTGCGCAGCACAGTTCTCACTCATCTCGGCGTTCTCGAAGGGATTCCCGCATGACTCTGCATTTCCATTGGTACCTGCCCACCTCCGGGGACGGGCGGGAGGTGATCGGCGCGCTCGACCCGCAGGAGGCCGCGGGGCGCGCGTCTGCGTTTCGTCCGCCGTCGCTCGACTACCTGTCCCTGGTCGCCAGGACTGCGGAGCAGTTGGGTTTCGAAGCGGTGCTCACGCCGACCGGCACGTGGTGCTCTGATGCGTGGATCACGACCGCGGCGCTCATCCGGGAGACCCGCACGCTCAAGTTCCTCGTCGCGTTCCGGCCCGGGTTGATCACCCCGACGCTGGCCGCGCAGCAGGCCGCGGCGTTCCAGCAGTTGTCCGGCGGTCGGTTGCTGCTCAACATCGTCACGGGCGGTGACGCGGAGGAGCAGCGCCGGTTCGGCGACTTCCTCACCAAGGCGGAGCGCTACCAGCGGACGGGGGAGTTCCTCGAGATCGTCCGCGGTGCGTGGAGTGGGACGCCGTTCGACTTCGCGGGTACCCACTACACAGTCGAGGGTGCGGCGGCACTCCCCACGCCGTCGCCGGCGCCGGGGATCTTCTTCGGTGGGGCCAGCGAGCCTGCCCTGGACGTCGCCGCCCGGCACGTCGACACCTACCTCACCTGGACCGAGCCGCCTGCGAGGGTGGGCGCCCTGATCGACGACGTCCGCCGCCGCGCCGCGCTGCACGGACGGACCCTGAGCTTCGGGATCCGCGCGCACGTGATCGCCCGCGACACCTCGGAGGAGGCGTGGGCCGAAGCACACAAGCTGGTCGAGCGAATGAATCCCGCGCAGATCGAGCTGGCACGGAACCGCCTGGCGCAGAGCGAGTCCGAAGGCCAACGACGTCAGCTCGGCCTGAGTGCCGATCTGCGCAACCTCGAGGTGTACCCGGGGCTGTGGGCCGGGTACGGGCTGGTCCGCGGCGGCGCCGGAACCGCTCTCGTCGGCAGCCACGCGGAGGTGGCGTCGCTGATCCAGGAGTACGCGGCGGTGGGCGTCGAGCACTTCGTGCTGTCCGGTCAGCCGCACATCGAGGAGGCGTACTGGTTCGGTGAGGGGGTGCGTCCGATCCTGTCGCGGCAGGGGGTGCTGCAGGTCGCGTGATCGGTGCACGGCCGAGGACCGGGCGCCACTTCACGTGGCGCGCGGATCCGCGGACTCGGTGATCACACCATCTCGGGCACGTGCAGGTGGGCGATCGCGAGCTCGAACTCGCACACCTCCAGCACCTCGGCTCGGGCCTCACTCAGGGTTGCGTTCCGGATGGTCTCGCCCTGCTCGCGGCTGGCCGCCATCTGCTCGACGCTGTCGAAGGTCACCGAGGACACCGCGCGTCCGGCCGCATGGTCGGCCATCAGACTCGCGCTGCAGAACCCGTCGACCTCGCCCAGCGCGGGCAATGCCGCCAGCTTGTAGACGTCGACAGCGCGCGCCATCGTGCCCGGCTCCACCTTGAACCAGGCCGCGCGGACGCACGCGCCGTGGTGGGACGGATGATCGCGGTGCAGGACCTCGATGTCCCACCGCTCGAYGTGCCAGGTGCCGTGGAAGACCTCGGCGGCCCGATCGCGAAGCTGCATGACGGGCCCCTCGCTCTGGCGGAGAGCGTCCTCGTCCATCCACGAACTGGTGGCGATGCAGCGCCCGGAGTCCCGGTCGACCAGCAGCGACAGTCCGGCGCAGCCTTCGATGTCGGCGAGTTCCGGCATCACGGTGTCGCGGACGTGCTTGATGCCGGCGTCGATGAACGAGGGATGCGCCTGGATAGTTGTAGAACGTGCGTACACGATCCACCTCTTTCTGCTCGAGGTGGCGCCCGGGGGCGCCACCGGCCCCATTCCTTACCCCACCTTCCTCCCGCGCGCGGGGCATGGCAATGGCCGGTCAGCGCCGTGCGGTAACCGGTCTCTCAGCCGGGCAGCGCCAGGCCGAAGTCCACCGAGCCGTCGGGGTTGACGTCGTAGATCTCGACACCGTCGGTGATGTTGGCCTGATCGGTCCCCGTCGACACCGCGATCTTGTTGCACGAGTTGCGCATCGTGTCGAGCACCAACTCCACCGCCTCGGCGGGTGAGAAGTGTTCGCGCACAGCCGCGATCGCCTGCGGATCGAGATGGCCGGGCTGCCAGGTCAGCCCCTCGGCGAGGCCCAGCCCCGCCTTGTGGCGCGGGGACAGCCCGCCGCTGCGGTAGTCGTCGATCTCGGCGTAGACGGCTTCGTCGCCGCCCGCCAGCAGTGCGGTGCGGTTGCGCAGGGACTTGCACAGCCGGCAGTTGTGCTGGCGGGCCTGGTACAGGCGCACGACCTCGGTGGTCACCGGGTCGAGTTCGCGGAGCCGGGCGACGTCGACCAGCGTGCGCTGGATCAGCGGCCACGGTTCACCCTCGGTGGCCCACTCGATCGGGATGCCCCAGTCGGCGTCGGCGCCCTCGAACAGCGCGTCGAGTCCGGCGCGGACGCGCGGCACCCAGTCGGCGACGTAGAGCGACTGCACGAAGGTGCCGGTCCGGTCGCCGAGCGCCGACGCGAGCGCGCCCCGCATGGCGTCGTCGATCATGGACACGTCGGCGCTGAACTGCTCGGCGAACTCGAGCGGCACCTGGGTGGTCCCGTCGGCGTTCGCGGGTGCGGAGGTCACGGGCGGCGCGGGCAGCGGCGGGAGTGACAGCGTCCGCCCGCACACCTCGCGGGCCCGCGCGACGACGGAGCCGTCGCCGATGGGTGGGACGAGGGCGACCAGACGGTCGAGCGTGGACGCAACCTCGGGAGCGTGGCGTCGCAGGGCGGCGGCTCCGTGATCGCGAGACCAGTCGTCGTGTCCTGTCATGCCTACCACCGTCCTGTGGATGCGCTCGCCGGTCCCGATCCATTGAACGCCGTCGCGCGGATATTCGCTTGCCCGGTCCCGAAATCGCTCTACGGTGGGACTACCAATCATTCGGACGACGCCGCGGGCGATCCCCGCGCGATCGTCCACGACCGGAGTAGGACAGTGACCCCCACCGAGCACGGCCACAACCTGTTGAACTTTGCCAGCCACGTCGACGACACCGCCCTTGCACAGGCGCGGGAAACCGCGTCCATGCCGTTCGTGTACCCGCACGTGGCGCTGATGCCGGACGCGCACAGCGGCAAGGGATCCGCGGTCGGAACGGTGATCCCGACCCGCGGCGCGGTGATCCCGGCGGCGGTCGGCGTCGATATCGGCTGCGGAATGATCGCTGCCCGAACCCAGTTCGACGCCGGTGACATCGAACGAGCCGGCGCCCGCGGCCGGACGCTCCATGCACTCCGCCTGCGGCTCGAGGATGCAATTCCGTTGTCCCCGGGCAACTACAACCTCACGGCATCCCTCGGGGAATGGTTCGCGGAGCCGAAGATCGCGGAACTCGAGGAGCGCGCGGCGAAGGACGGCGTGGACCTGTCGCACTCCCCGAAGTGGCGTGAGCAGTTGGGGTCCCTCGGTGGCGGCAACCACTTCATCGAGCTGTGCCTCGACGAACAGGATCGGGTGTGGATGTTCCTGCATTCCGGGAGCCGAGGAGTGGGCAACAAGATCGCACAGAAGCACATCGCGATCGCCCAGAAGCTGTGCCGGACATGGCACATCGAGCTGCCCAACCGGGACCTCGCCTACCTCGCGGAGGGTGCGCCCGAGTTCTGGGCGTACATCCGGGAACTGCGGTGGGCGCAGCGGTTCGCGCTCCTGAACCGGGCCGAGATGATGGACCGCTACAGCGCGGTACTGGGGGAGTGGATCGGTGAGGGGGTGGTCGAGGCTGAGCGGATAAACAGTCACCACAACTACACCGAGCAGGAGGAGCACTACGGCGAGAAGGTGTGGCTCACTCGCAAGGGCGCGGTCAACGCCCACGAAGGAGTGGACGCCGTCATCCCGGGTTCCATGGGCACCCGCTCCTACGTGGTCCGGGGGAAGGGCAGCAAGCCCGGACTGTGCTCCGCCCCGCACGGCGCCGGCCGCAGGTTCTCCCGCACACAGGCCCGGAAGCGGTTCACCGTGGCGGACCTGGCCGAGCGCATGCAGGGGATCGAGTACCGGCACGGCGCCGAATGGATCGACGAGATCCCCGACGCCTACAAGGACATCGACGTCGTCATGGACGACGCCCGTGATCTCGTCGAGATCCGCCACGAGTTGCGGCAGATCCTCAACCTGAAGGGCACCTAGAAGGTTCGTCGACCAGGGGCCCGGGATCGTTCCCGGGAACGATCCCGGGAACGTTCCCGTCTGTTCACTCAGCGGTGCCGATCGCGCCACCGCCGTGTCGGTTCGACCATTGACGATCACTTTCGGAACGAGGTCCCCGAGAGTGAGGTCGTGTGATGGTGAAGCGGTCGGTGTTGGCAGTGGGTGCAGCTGCCTTGGCGGGTGTGCTCGCACTTGCTGGGTGTTCGTCGGGTGGTGGAGGGGAATCGAGCGCGGATTCGATCCTGGTCTATTCGCCGCAGGGCGAGGGGCCGCGAGGTGAGTACATTGCGTCTCACGCCAAAGATGCTCTCGGTCTCGATGTTTCGTTCGTCTCCGGTGGCGGCGGCGAGCTGACCGAGCGGCTGCTCGCGGAGAAGAACAATGCCCAGGCCGACGTCGTTCTCGGGCTCGGCGAGGCACAGCTGAACCAGATCGGGGCTGCCGGTGTGCTGGCCGACTACTCGCCCGTCTGGCGAGATCTGGTGCCCGGCGAGTTCGACTCGGGCACCGGGGCCTTCACCCTGTTCTCTCAGACTCCGATCGTGATGGCGTACAATCCGGCAGCTCTCGACGCGGCGCAGGCGCCACGCAAGTGGGAGGATCTGGCGGACGAGCGGTTCGCGAACAAGTTCGTGTTCCCGAGCGTGACGAGTCAGACCGGGCAGGCTGCGGTCGCGGGGATCTTGTGGCCCCACACCGACCGCGAATCGGGTGAGGTCACGGATGCGGGCTGGGACCTGCTGACTCGGATTCTGCGGAATGCGGTACCGGTCGCATCGGGCCAGAAATTCGACTGGAACCGGGTCACCTCCGGAGAACAGCCGGTGGTCGTGAACTGGCTCGGCGGCATCGAGACCGGCGCGAAGGACAACGGGCTGGATCTGCGTGTGGTCGATGCCGAGGGTGGTTCGCCCTTCGTGTCGACCGGCATCGGTCTGGTGGCCGGCAGCGATCGCGCAGATGCGGCGAAGCGCTTCATCGATTGGTTCGGGTCGGCCGAGGTCCAGGCGGACTTCGTGAAGACGRCCGGCAGCGACACCCCGGTGAATCCGCAGGCGCTGGCGCAGCTACCGGAGGCCGAGGCGGCACTGGCGGAGATCGGCAAGCAGGACATCGACTGGGGCGTCGTGGCGCCGCGAATGTCGTCGTGGCTCGAGCGGATCCAGCTCGACATTCTCGGCGGCTGAGCGGTGCCGGTGCAACGGGGAGTGAGTGTCCGACGATGATCGGTATCAAGGGTGTACAGGTCCGGTACGGCGACAAGACAGTGATCCCCCCGCTCGACCTCGAGGTCGGCAGTGGCGAGTTCGTGGCGCTTCTGGGGCCGTCCGGGTGCGGTAAATCGACGCTGCTCCGGGCCCTCGGGGGATTCGTCCCGATCTCGTCGGGCTCCATCGTCGTCGACGGTCGCGACGTCACCGCGGTCGAACCGGAGCGGCGCGGAATCGGCTTCGTGTTCCAGAGCTACGCGCTGTTTCCGCACCTGACGGTGGTGCAGAACGTGCAGTTCGGGTTGAAGGTGCACAGGCTGCCCAGATCCGAGGTCGTCTCGCGCACCTCGGAAGTCCTTGAACTGACGGGACTGGACGCGTTCGCGAACGCGACGCCGAGTGAACTGTCGGGGGGTCAGCAGCAGCGGGTCGCGATCGCCAGGGTCCTGGCAACGAAGCCGTCGGTGATGCTGATGGACGAGCCCCTGTCGAATCTCGATGCACGGCTGCGGGTCACGTTGCGCGATGAGATCAAGCGCCTGCACCGCGAGCTGGGTGTGACGACCGTGTACGTCACCCACGACCAGGAAGAGGCGTTGGCGCTGGCAGACCGGGTGGCGGTGATGAACTCCGGCCGCATCGAGCAGGTCGACAGCCCGCACGCGGTCTACCACTCGCCGGTCAACCGCTACGTCGGCGAGTTCGTGGGCTCGATCGACGTGCTCGAATCCGGGACCAGGGCATTGTTCGGCGTGGCCCGGGGAGGTCAGCTGGCGCTACGTCCCGAGCGGCTGCGGCTTGCCGACGGAGCCGGGCTCGACTGCGTGGCCGGCGGCACCGTCACCGACGCCGCGTTCCTCGGCTCGACGACGCGCTACCGCGTCGAGATCGGCGGGCAGGGACTGACGATGCTCGCCGGCTCGGACCGCAACGCGGTTCTCCACGTCGGTGACGAAGTGCGGTGCGGTTTCGACCTGCCCGATCTGATCGAGCTGTCGGCATGACCGGGACGACGGCGACGCCGACCGCGACGACGACCTCGCGGTCCGGTGGCCTCACCCGCCGTGTGAAGCGACTGTTGTTCGCCGCTGCGGTCGCCGCGTTCGGGTGGTTCGTCGTGACGTTCCTGTTCTTTCCGAATCTCAGCGTGATCGATGCGGTACTGCGCTCGGACCACGGATCCGTCGGACAGGTCGCGTCGAGGTTGATCGACTCGGGCCGGGTCGTGGGTGCCGTGCGCGACACTCTGGTGATCGCGGTGATCTCGACGGTCACGGCGAACGTGGTCGGGATTGCTCAGGTGTTCTTCCTCGAAGCCTTCGCGATCCGTGGAAGGGGTTTTCTCACAGTCGCCTACGCGGTGCCGCTGGTGTTCGGATCCATCGCGGCAGTGACCGGATACGCGATGGTGTACGGCGAGAACGGGCTCATTACCCGAACTCTGCAAGCAGTGATCCCGGGCCTGCCCGATGACTGGTTCTCCGGGATGGGCGCGGTGATCTTCGTGCATACCTTCACCATGACCGGGTACCACTTCCTGTTCCTGCGGCCGGCGATCCGGCGTGTCGACTTCTCGATGGTCGAGGCGGCCCGGTCGCTGGGAATGCGGCCGCTTCCGGCTCTGTTCCGGGTGGTGCTTCCGGTGCTGAAGCCGACGATCCTGGCGTCGGTGCTGATGGCCTTCATCTCGACTCTCACATCGTTCGCGGCGCCGACCATCCTCGGTGGGGCCGAGTTGACCATGATCGCCCCGATGATCCAGTCCCTGTCGGGGCTGGGGCGCATGGACATGGCCGCGCTGCTCGGACTGCTCCTCGGCGCGGCGACGACGGTGCTGCTGGTGTGGGCGCTGCGTCAGGAGCGCCGCAGCGGTGCCGTGATGTCGAGCAAGACGCCGCGGCCGTTCGAGCCGATTCGGCTACGCGGTCGGGGTACGAAGTTCCTCGCCTATGGGGCCGCGTACCTGCTGGCGATCGTCAATCTGGCCCCGCTGGTGGTGACGGCGCTGCTGTCGCTGGCTCCGGTGGAGGCGATCCGTCGCGGCGAGATCAGTCCCGAGCTCACGGTCGAGCACTACGTCCGGATGCTCACGAACCCGACCGCCTATGAGCCACTGGTCAATTCACTCACACTCGCCGTACTCGCCATCCCGCTGGCGCTCGTCATCGGAACAGTCGCTGCGCACCTCTCGTATCGGTCGCGACGAAGGTTCGTCGGTGACGTCATCCAGCTCACGATGTTCCTGCCGTACTTTCTCCCCGGAATCCTCGTCGCGTTGGGGTTCCTCATCGCCTTCGGTGCGGGGAGTGCGCTCGTCGGCGGTCAGGTCCTGGTCGGCACGTACTGGATCCTGCCGCTGGCGTATACCGTCCTGCTCCTACCGGTGGTGTCGCGCTTCGTCACCGCCACCTACGCCGGTCTCGATCCATCGCTCGACGACGCGGCCCGGTCGCTCGGCGCAAGCCCGACGAGAAGGTTCCTGACGGTGATCCTGCCGGCGTTGACGCCAGTGCTCCTGCAGGTCGCAGCGTTGGGGTTCAACGACACCCTCTCCGAGTACACCGTCTCGGTGATGCTCTACAACATCAACAACAAGCCGCTCGGTGTCACGCTCGGAACGCTGGCTGCCGAACAGGATCCGAACCTGGTGGGCCTGACCACCGCCTACGTCGTCACCATCACGGCGCTCTCGATCGTGGTCGTGCTGTTCGCCGATCGCATGGCGCTGCGGGCATCCAGACGTGGGGTCGGCCGACGATGATCCACCAACTATCCAGACGAACAGGAGCTGTCCTCCCGTGCCCGTGAGTCCCGCACCCACCCCCTGCGTCGGAGGGGTTCAGAGTGCCGAACCCTGCGCCCTCGTGGAGCTTTCCGGGGAGAACGCCTACGCGCAGGAATGGTTCATCGCGCCGAAGAGTGCCGTGTCGGCGTGCGAGGACGCTCTCGTCGTCACCGAACACTTCGCCGCCGTCGTCGACGGAATGTCGAGCCCGCTGCGCGACAGGGGACAGGCCCCGAGCGGTCGGCTCTACGCCGAGACCGTCGCCAGGGAGATCGCCCGGCTGGAGCCGAACGTGTCGGCCCGCCGTGCCGTCGACACGATCAGTCAGGCGCTCACACACATCCGGCCCGATCACGCCGGCCCGTCCGGTGCCGTCGCCGCGGTCTACTCGCGGGCGCGCCGCGAGATATGGAGGATCGGCGATATCCACCTGCGCATCGGCGACCGGGTAGTCCCGGGCGAGAAACGCGTGGATCAGGCTATGACCTTGTTCAGAGCGGCAGTCGTTGCGGCCCATGCGGCGGCCGGCGAGTCTCTCGACGCGCTGCGCGATCAGGACCCGGGGTTGGCGGCGAGCCGGCCGTTACTCGAACTGCAACACCACCTCGCCAACCGGGACGCCGCCTTCGGCTACGGAGTGCTCGACGGCAGTGCCGTCCCCGACTGCCATATCGAGGTGTTCCCGGTCGCCGGCGCCGCAACCGTGGTCTTCGCGAGCGACGGGTATCCGGGGCCGGCGGCCACGCTCGCGTGCGCCGAACGCGAACTGTTCGCCGCCATTGCACACGACCCGGCCTGCATCGGCGAGCTGGCAGCCATGGGCAAGCCGCTCCGACCGGGCGCCGAGACCCCCGACGACCGTACCTACCTCCGGTTCGACCCATCGAGTTCGTACGCCGGTTTCGACACAGAGAGAGAGTCCTGACGATGAGCACACTGCGCGTGGTGACCTGGAACGTCCTGCACACGAACCGCCATCAGCGGGTCGGGCTGCTGGCGGCAGCCGTGGCGACCCGCCGCCCGGATGTCGTCCTCCTGCAGGAATCGAACCCACGGCACGCCGAGGACCTCGCGGCGGAGCTGGGCATGCACGTCGCCGCCGTCCCGGACGACGCCGCCGACCTCGTCAGCGTCCCCGCCGTGCTGTCCACACGGGAGCCGTCGGAGGTCCGCGTCGATTGTCTTGCCGGGGACGACGGCCGCAACTACTACCTCACCACCGCGGTGCTCGAGGTGGACTCGACGCGGATCAGAGTCGGCTCGACCCATCTGCGCCACACCCCGTCGGCATGGCAGATGACCGAGACCGGCAGGCGGTTCGCCCGAGATTCGGGGATTCGAATCGACTTCGGCGCAATCGAAGCCACCACTGCGGTGCGGCTGCGGCAGCTGGCCGAGATCGGTGATCTCCTGCATCGGAAGATGGAACCGGTGGATCACGAGATCCTGGGAGGGGACTTCAACCTCGTCCCCGACAGCCCCGAGTACGCCGCGATCATCGAGGACCGGCTTCGGGACAGCGGGAACGGCGCCACCGCGGCCGCCCGGGCGACGGTGCTCGCCAGGAACCCACTGGTCGGCGACACGCCCGCGCACCTCCGTTCGGACGGCCCGGCGGCGCGGGCGCTCGACTACACCCTCGACTACCAGTTCCATTCGTCCGGAATGGAAGTGGTTTGCGCCGAGGTGATCGGCGAACCGGACGGTGAGGGCGCCTGGCCGAGTGATCATCTCGGACTGAGCGTCGACTACACGCCGGCGGACCGGGGCGCATCGGGCACCGGACATGGCTGACCGCATCACCATTGCGGATGTCGCGGCCGCAGCGGGGGTGTCGAAGTCGGCGGCCAGCCGTGCGCTGCTGGCGCAGCCCGGCGTCTCCGACGATGCCAGGCAGCATGTCGAGGCGGTCGCGGCCCGGCTCGGCTATATCAAAGATGTACGCGCCCAAGCATTGAAAGCGAAGAACACCAAGATCATCGGAGTGTTCGTCCGATCCGTGCGGCTGTCGTTCTACGGGGAGATGATCGCTCACCTCCAGGAACATCTCGAGGAGGCGGGATTCTCCCTCGCGGTCGGTACGGCATCGGCCGGTACCACGCCCGGCGATGTGCTGGCCGGACTGCTCGGACTGCGGCCCGAAGCCCTCGTCATCGCCTCCGGACGGATGCCCGAGGCGCAGATCGTTCCGGTGGCTCAGCGCCTCCCGACCGTCCTGATGGGGCGCGCGAGCACCTCGCCGTCGATCGGGTCGGTCTGCGACGACGGTCGTGGAGCGGAGGTCCTGGCGGGGCTGATCGCACATGCCGGCCACCGCGCTGTCGGGGTGCTGCATGTGGCCGCGGAGCATTCGACGACACTGCACCAACGATCGACCCGGATGCAGCGGGCCCTGACCGAGGCGGGCATCGACACCGTCGCGATCCCTCGGGCGGCCGCGGGTGACCATCCCGAGCCGGATATTCTTGCCCGCTGCCTCGACGACGTCTCGGTCATCATGTGTCCCAACGACCCCACCCTGCTGAGTACGTGGGAACAACTCACTGCGCTCGGCGTCCGGGTGCCGGACGACATTGCTCTCACCGGATACGACGGGATCGGACAACTCGCCAGCCCCGTTCTGGGGCTGACCACCTGGAGGCAGCCGATCGAGCAGATAACCGCAGCCACGGCCCGGCAGGTTCTACGCCGATTGACCGGTGACAGTCCACCCGAACGCATCGAGCTCCCCGGCGATCTGATCCGTGGACGAACGCTGCCCACGTACCTGCCGCTGGGATGACCCGGCGGATGGCGGTCAGGCCGCCGGGAGCCCGCTCGAAACGACGAACACCCCGGGATCGTCCCGGGGTGTTCGTCGACTATCGGATCAGCTGAACTCGATGGTGCTGCCGAAGTTCAGCAGGTTCCCGATCGTTCCGATCAGCGGGAACAGTGAGATGAGATTGAGGTTCATGGCGGACTCTCCCCTGACCAAGGTTTCGTCGAGCGATTGTGATCGAAACGAAATATAGGCCACGGGTCGCCTCGGATACGGCGTTTTCCCGAAATTCATTTGGACGATCGTCCAAATGAATTTCGTTACGCGGTGCGGGCGAGCATCGCGTCGAGGGCCGCGAAGCTCTCGTTGAGGCCCTGTTCCATGCCGGACTCGATCATTCCGTCCCGGTCCTCCGCCGTGAGGAAGATCGAGTCCAGCACCAACTTCGTGCGGCCGTCGCCGAGGTCGACGAAATCGATGGTCTCGACGGATACGTGAGTAGGCATCCCGTCCCATTCGAACGACCACACGATGCGGTCCTTCGGAGTGACCTCGCGGAAGCGCCCCTCGAAGCCGGAGCTCCCGCCCTCGTGGTGCTCGACGAAGCGCCAGTGCCCGCCCCGCTCGAGTTCCCACTTCTCGATGTCGAGCCTGTTGCCGCGGCCCCACCACTGCGCGAGCAGCTCGGGTTCGGTGTACGCGGCCCACACGCGATCCCGGGGCGCATTCAGCGTGCGTTCGATGTGCAGGCCACGGTCGCCCGGGCTGGTGACAGTCGTGGCGGATGTCTGGCTGGTCATCGATCCTTCTCCGTTCGGTTGGGGTCGTCGTTCTCCAGGAATGCCTCGAGACGGTCCAGTCGCGCCTCGACCTCGCGGTGGTATCCGAGCATCCAATCGAGTTCCTGCCGAAGTGGATTGGTGCCCAGTCGGCAGAACCGGACCCGACCGCGCTTCTCGCTCACCACCATGCCGGCGGCCTCGAGGAGTGCCAGGTGCTTCCTGATCTTGATGCCCCCGGTCGATTGTCCCTAGTACGGAAGGGTTGTGTCGGTGAGCTTTTCGGCCACCGCCCACAGTGACGGTGCGAGGTCGACGCCACGCGAGCTGCGGGGCTGGTCGAGTCGGCGGGTCGGGCCGATCAGTCCCATTCGTCCGCCGGGCCCGTAGTACCCGCCCTGGGCGGCATCGGGACTGGTCGCGGCGAACAGGAGGGGTTCGGCGCCCTGCTGGACATCCTGGGACGGCAGGATCGTGCGGTCGCTGCCCGAGAACACACCGTGCCGCGCCCGGTCCCGGCCCAGGCTCGCGCCCGCGGTCTGCAGGTTGGTGCGGGTGTAGCCGGGATGCGCATACGTGCTGAGCAGATTCCATCCGCGCTCGACCGCGACGCCGGCGAGGTACTGCGCCATCAGCATGTCGGCAAGCTTGGACTGCGCGTAACTCAACGCCGGGCTGTACCGGTGTGCGGAGTGCAGGTCCCGGAAGTTGATTCGTCCGTAGTGCGCCGTGCCGCTGGTCATCGTGGCCACCCGGGGGGCCGGCGCGTCGAGCAGCAGTGGCAGCAGGAGATTGGTCAGGGCGAACGGGCCCAGGAAGTTGGTGCCGAACTGCAGCTCGAATCCGTCGACGGTCTCGAACCGCTCGGGCGGCGACATGACCCCGGCGTTGTTGACCAGGAGGTCGAGGGGGCGTCCGTCGTCGAGGAAACCGGCGGCAAATTCGCGGACGGATCCGAGATCGGCCAGGTCGATCCGGCGGATCTCCAGTTGCGCGTGCGGAAGGTCGTGCATGATCTCCGCGCACGCGGCCTCGCCCTTGCGCGGAGTGCGGCAGGCCATTACGACATGGGCGCCCGCCGCGGCCAGCCGTCGGGTGGCCTCCTTACCGGTGCCGCTGTTGGCGCCGGTGACGATGACGTACCGGCCCTGCATGTCGGGAACGTGGTACATGCGAACTCCCTGGCGATCGATGATTCGCGGGTGGCGTTCGCGTTCCAATCTACCGGTGTGCGCTGACGAGCGAGTGCGTCATCGGGGAGAGAAGCTGCTCGGTGGTGTGCCGAGCAGCTTGGTGAACATTGCCGTGAACGACGCCGGGCTGGCGTAACCGAGGCGGGCCGCGACAGCTGCGACGGGGCGTCCCGTTACCAGTTCGGGGAGTGCGGCGAGGACGCAGGCGCGTCGACGCCAACTCGCCGAACTCATCCCGGTCTCGGAGGAGAACATCCGATCGAGGGTTCGGGTGCTGACGTGCAATGTGTGGGCCCACGCCTGGTTCCGGTCGTGGATGTCGGGGGCGTCGAGGAACGCCTGGCACAGTGCGCGAAGTTCGGGGTGTCCGGGTAACGGTAGTTCCAGCGGCAGCGGCGCGGTGTCGGCGATCTCGTGCAAGAGCAAGGTCATCAGTGCGCCGTCACGGCCGAAGTGGTCGTACCGGAGGGGGACGTCGACCGCGGCGAGGAGCAGTTCCCGCAGGAGTGGACGTACGTCGACGACTCGGCACGCCCGGGGAAACCAGGGCGCCGCCCCAGGCTCGATGTAGAGGCTGCGCGTACTGACGTCGAGCATCGTGACGCGATGCCGGGTGCGGGGAGGAATCAATACCGCTCGGTCCGGCGGTACGGTCCATGTGCCGCAATCGGTTTCGACCTGCATGACGCCGGAGGCGCCGAAGAGGAACTGGGCGCGGCGGTGCCGGTGCCAATCCAGCAGGTGGCGCGGCGGGTAGTCGGTGCCGATGGCGAGGACGGCGCGATCGGTGGTGTCGAGATCGTCGACCGGAACGTTGCGCACCAGAAGACGGTACGCCGGAAGGTGGCGGATTCGCGATAGAGGATGAC
>NZ_JBFRDL010000036.1:50525-53504 GCF_052113525.1 Rhodococcus sp. TAF43 | reverse complement strand
CGCCCAGCACCACGACCTCGGCGCCACCGACGACGAGCGCGGAGGCAACGCCTGCGGGGGCAGGCGAAGCGGGCGCCGGTGGGTCCGGTGGGTCCGCCGGTAGTGCCGGAGGTGGCGCGAACCAACCGGCCGCCGGAACCGGTACCGGCGGCTCCGGCGGCGGCCAGAACGCCGGGCCGGGAACCCCGCCCCCGCCACCGTCACCCGCACCGGTCGGCGATCAGCAGCAACCGCCGGCCGATCCGAACTCCGGCAATCCCGTGGACGAGGAGAAGACGGATCCCGGTTCCGCCTCCGGCGGGGACGGCGGCGCAACCGGAGAGGGGACGGACCCGGACGGCACCAAGGATCCGGGCACGGGCGACACCGATACCGGAGGAGACAAGGGGGACGGCGGCGACAAGGGCGAGGGGGATCCCCCGAAGAACGATCAGCCGAACGGCTGACCGAACGGCCGCGGCGCACTCCCCCTCGAGGGTGGTGCGTCGCGGCCGGCCCGTCGGCGTACCGGAGTTGGGTTCCCGCTGGGCGGGATGTGTGTGCCGTCGAACCTTTTGCGCGTGTAAATGATCTGTGTCACACATTTATTCGTGAGAGGACGACCACATGGCCGACGCCACACCGATCCGACCGATCCAGGCTGATCAAGTCACCGAATGGGCCTACGAGGCCGATGTCGTCGTCGCCGGATTCGGTGTCGCCGGCGCCTCCGCTGCGGTCGCTGCCGCCACGGAGGGCGCCGAGGTCCTGGTGCTCGAGCGCACCGGCGGCTGGGGCGGCGCCGCGGCGATGGCCGGCGGATTCATCTACATGGGCGGCGGAACCCCCCTGCAGAAGGCGTGCGGTTTCGAGGACACCGTCGACAACATGAAGGCGTTCATGACGGCCGCGCTCGGCCCGGGCGTCGACGAGGCCAAGATCGACGCCTACTGCGAGGGCAGCGTCGACCACTACCACTGGCTGGCGGACGAGTGTGGCGTCCCGTTCAAGATGAGCTTCTGGGGCGAGCCGGGCTGGGAGCCGCCGGGCGACGACGGCCTGCAGTACACCGGCGGCGAGAACTCCGCCCCGTTCAACGCGACCATCCCGCCGGCGCCGCGCGGCCACGTCCCCCAGATGCAGGACAAGCACGTGAGCAGCGAGAAGGGCGGCGGCTACATGCTCATGAAGCCGCTCACCGACAAGGCCGCCGAACTGGGCGTCAAGGCCGAGTACGACATGCGCGTGCAGGCCCTGATCGTCGACGCCCACGGCCGCGTCGTCGGCCTGCAGGCCAAGCAGTACGGCAAGGACGTCGCCGTCCGCGCCCGCAAGGGTGTCGTGCTCGCGACCGGCAGCTTCGCGTACAACGACGACATGCTCGCGGCGTACGCCCCGCGTCTGATCGGCCGCCCGGCCGCCTCCATCGAGGAGCACGACGGTCGCGCGATCCGCATGGCCCAGGCGCTCGGCGCCGACCTGGCCCACATGGACGCCACCGAGGTCGCGTTCTTCTGCGATCCGCAGCTGTTCATCCGCGGCATCCTGGTCAACGGCCGCGGTCAGCGCTACATCAACGAGGACACCTACCCGGGCCGCGTCGGCCAGGCCACGCTGATCGAGAACCAGAACCAGTCGTTCCTGGTCATCGACGAGGAGGCGTACGAGGAGGGCATGACCCGTCCGACGTCGAGCCCGCAGCTGCGCCACCAGCCCAAGTGGGTGGCCGAGACCGTCGAGGAACTCGAGGCCGAGATGGGTCTGCCCGCCGGCGCGCTGCAGGCCACCGTCGACGTCTACAACCGCCACGCCGCGAACGGCGAGGATCCGCTGTTCGGCAAGAAGGCCGAGTGGGTCAAGCCGATCGGTTCGCCCGTCGCGGCCATCGACCTGCGCGGCATGACCGGCGGCTTCACGCTCGGCGGCCTGCGCACCAGCGTCGACTCCGAGGTCCTGCACGTCTCCGGCGAGCCGATTCCGGGCCTGTTCGCCGCGGGTCGCTGCACCTCCGGCGTCTCGGCCGGCGGCTACGCCAGCGGCGCGTCCCTCGGTGACGGCAGCTTCTTCGGCCGTCGCGCCGGACAGAGCGCCGCGAAGGCCTGACGCTCCACCCCTCGCCGAATCGGCCCGGTCGACGCATCGCCGTCGACCGGGCCGATTCCCGTTTCCGCAGGCCGTCCGGTAGAGTGTTTCAAGTTGTCTCGGCGAGGGCGATTCGCGAAGAACTTTTTCACGCTGAATCACCGTGATCGACGCGGCTACGGCTCCGCTCGAGCAGTCTGCACTGCTCCCCGGCCGTCCGTGTCCGTCCGCCTCTCCCCGCGACGACGACCGACCGCCAGCGAAATCTCACGTGAGTTGTAGGAGCCGTTCAAAATGTCTGACGCCAATCGCCTCGTAGCCTCCGCGCGTACCGAGTTCGGTAAGGGTGCCGCCCGTCGTGCTCGTCGCGATGGCCAGGTTCCCGCCGTCCTGTACGGCCACGGCACCGACCCGCAGCACCTGAACCTCCCGGCTCGTGAGTTCGCCGCCATCCTGCGCGCACACGGCACCAACGTCGTCATGACGCTCGAGGTCGACGGCAAGGAGCAGCTGGCGCTGACCAAGTCGGTCGTCGTCCACCCGATCCGCCGCTACATCGAGCACACCGACCTGCTGATCGTCCAGAAGGGCGAGAAGGTCTCGGTCGAGGTTCCCGTCGTCCTCACCGGTGTCGCTGCTCCCGGCGCGCTCGTCACCGAAGAGGCCAACACCATCAAGCTCGAGGTCGAGGCGCTGCACATCCCCGAGAATGTCGAGATCTCCATCGAGGGCGCCGAGATCGGCACCCAGTTCCTCGCCGGTGGCGTCACGCTGCCGAAGGGTGCAACCCTGGCTGACGATGCGGATCTGCTGCTCGTCAACATCGTTGCCGCTCAGGCTGCCGAGTCCACCGAGGCCGCTGCCGAGGCTCCGGCCGAAGAGGCCTGAGCAGCTCCACACTGAACGTCGTGCGGCGCG